>CAZMLP010000940.1:0-1953 GCA_964566745.1 uncultured Verrucomicrobiota bacterium
ACTTTGAGTTGATTCATCGCCCCGAGCGTTCCCCAATACAGGAACACTTGGTCCAACGCCTCACCTCAAAAGTGGCTGGTTTTCACCCGCAAATCCCTGGCTGGTTTTGCCCGCAAACTGACACCAAGGCACGGCTCATCAAAGACCTTGGCAACCTGGCGGTTCATGGCCACAAGCAAATTCTCCCCGCCGACGCCCTGGTGGCCGTGCGCGAATTGTTCCACGTTGCCTATTGGCTCGCGCACACCTACGGGCGCGGTGCGAAGCCACCGCCCGGCCTGGTCTTCGACGCCAATGCCTTGCCCAAAGCCGCGCCGCTGCCCAAGCAGACCGCCGAGCAACTTCAACGACTCGAAACGGAGTTGCGCGAGCGGGACGAGAAGCTATCCGTGCTGCTCGCGGACAAGTCTTCGTTGGACGCGGAGTTGATCCGCCTCCGCGCCGCCGTGGCCGAGGCGAAGCAGGCGAACACGTCGCAGGCCGACCCGCACGATTATTCTGAGGCAGAGACGCGGGATTACTTCATTGACCTGCTTTTGAAGGAAGCTGGCTGGCCGCTCGATCAAACTCGCGACCGGGAATTCGAGGTCGGGGGCATGCCCAACGCCCAGAACCAGGGCTTTGTCGATTACGTGCTCTGGGGCGATGATGGCATCCCGCTCGCGCTGGTGGAAGCGAAACGCACCAAGCACGACCCGCGTGTCGGCCAGCAGCAGGCAAAGCTCTACGCGGATTGCCTGGAGACACAACTTGGCCGTCGCCCCGTTATCTTTTACTCGAATGGCTACGATCATTGGCTTTGGGACGACACGAGCTATCCGCCGCGCCCGGCTCAGGGCTTCTACAAGAAGGATGAACTGGAGTTGCTGATTCAGAGGCGCAAAACACGCAAGCCGTTGGCCGACGCGCCGATTGACGCGAGCATCGCCGAACGGTTTTACCAGACGCGCGCCATTCGGCGCATTGGCGAGGCATTCGAGAAAGATCGCGACCGCAAGGCGCTGGTGGTCATGGCGACCGGGGCAGGGAAAACGCGCACTGTCATTGCTTTGTGCGACTTGCTAATGCGCTGCAATTGGGCCAAGCGAGTGCTTTTCCTCGCCGACCGCAAGGCGCTCGTGACTCAAGCGGTGAACGCCTTCAAGAAATTTCTGCCGGATTCCTCCCCGGTCAACTTGGTCACTGAGAAGGAAACCCAAGGCCGCGTCTATGTCTCGACCTATCCGACGATGATGGGGCTGATTGACGAGACGAATGACGGGCAGCGGCGATTTGGCCCCGGTCATTTCGATCTTATCATCATCGACGAGGCCCACCGGTCAGTTTACCAAAAGTATCGCGCCATCTTTGAATACTTCGATTCGTTGCTCGTCGGTTTGACCGCCACGCCGCGCGCGGAGATCGACCGCGACACTTATGGCCTGTTCGACTTGGAGAAAGGCGTGCCGACCGACGCCTACGATTTGGAAGACGCGGTGAAAGACGGCTTCCTCGTGCCGCCGAAATCGGTTTCTGTGCCGTTGAAGTTTCAGCGGGAGGGCATCAAATACGACGACTTGTCCGACGAGGACAAGGAACGATGGGATGCAGTGGAATGGAGTGACGACGGAAGCGCGCCGCAGGCGGTTGAGGCCGAGGCGGTCAACAAGTGGCTGTTCAACAAGGACACGGTGGACAAGGCGCTCGAATACTTGATGACGCGCGGGCAAAAGGTCGCGGGCGGCGACCGGCTCGGCAAAACGATCATATTTGCCAAGAACCAAGCGCACGCGGATTTCATCGCCGACCGGTTCAATGTCAATTATCCGCACTACAAAGGCGATTTTGCGCGGGTCATCACGTTCGAGGTAAAATACGCGCAGTCCCTCATTGACGACTTTTCACGGAACGAGAAACAGCCGCACATTGCCGTTTCCGTGGACATGCTCGACACCGGGATTGACGTGCCGGAGG
>CAZMLP010000941.1:0-2428 GCA_964566745.1 uncultured Verrucomicrobiota bacterium
CCTCTTTGACTACATCGAGGCCTTTTACAACCGCCAACGCTCCCATAGCTCCCTCCACTTCCTCTCCCCCGTTGACTTTGAACTCCTAAACCCCTAACCATTTGCACCCCTTCCTCCCTCCACTTTTTCGAGGCAAGCCCAGCAGCCAATCCTCCTCAATCAAACCTATTCAAGGTTGTGATCCCTTTTCAGGACCCGCGCGCCAATATTTACACAAATCATTGCAGATCAATTCTGCCGGAGTTTTTATCGAGTTATTCAGCAAATGACGCCCGTTTCACGCCACCTTCAGGGCCAGGATTGAGAGCCGGATTCCGGCGAAGATCCTCGCTCACACCTCCGGCGCCACAGGTTATTCAAGCCCGATCAAGGCCCGCCAAAGATCTTCACATCATAAATGCACGCCGCGTTTCATTCCCGATTTTAACTCCTGAATTGCCTCTAAGAGTCTGTCTGAAAATTCCCAACGGGCCTGTTTTCGCCAATTGGGACGGGGGCGAGGCGCGCCGAGGGAGAAGGTCCCTGGCGGACCTTTGACCGGGAAGCAACAAAGCCAAACGGCCCAATTGACGAAAACCCTTTGGGCGCGGCTGGTCTTTTGCCCTTGGCTTTCGTTGGCTCGGCCGTCACAACCCGCTGCGGGGATGCTCCGGGCGGGAGTCCCGCTGCCACCTCGCCGCCTCGGCCAAATCCAAAATCCCTCGTCGCGGGCCCGGCGGGGAATTTCCAGACAGGCTCTAACCTCTTCTACTGCATTACCGTTGATTATTCATCGCTTGCGCCCGGCTTTAAAATCGCTTAGAAGCCTCCCCAATGAAACTCGACCCGCTAAAAAAGTTTGTGAAGCTCAGGGCTTCGTTGCTAAAGGAAAAAGCCAAATTGGAGACGCGCCTGGGGGAGCTTGATAACGCCTTGGCGGATGGCGAGATGACGGCGATGCCCGCGCGCCGCGGCCGGCCGGCCGGGGTGTCCTCGGCCAAAAACGGCGGGCGCCGGCCCAAAAACGTGCTTTCTCTTCGCGAGGCGGTGGGAAAAGTGACCGGTTCCAGGGCAATGACCAAGAAGGAGATCTTTGACGCCGTGCAGAAGATCGGCTACAAGTTCGGGGGCAAAGATCCGATGAACTCTTTGAACGTGGTCCTATACAGTAAAAAGCAGTTTAAAAACGACGGCGGCAAATTCAGCCCCGCGTGAGCCTTTGATGAGACTCGCGCTCCATCGTTGGTGACCGAGATTCCGTCCCCTGGACGGAAGGGTCATTCGCGGCTTTGGAGCAAGATTTTCGGCCCGATGATTCCCCGTCATCGGGCCATTTGTTTGTCCGCGCACAGAGCAAAATATCATGTTAGCCAAACGCGTCATTCCCTGTCTGGACGTCCATGACGGCAAGGTCACTCGCGGCGTGCAGTTCGGCCGCGCGGAGGCGGGCGGGCTGCGTAACGTCGGCGACCCTGTGGCCTTGGCCGTGCGGTACAACGACCAGGGCGCGGATGAAATGGTCTTTTTTGACATCACCGCCAGCGCGCACGGGCGGGCCTCGATGATCGACGTCATCGAGCGGGCAGCCGACCGCTGCTTCATGCCGCTGACGGTCGGTGGCGGAATCCGCGCGGTGGAGGACATGGGCGTCATGTTGAAAGCCGGGGCCGACAAAGTGAGCATCAACTCGTCTGCCCTGGCAAACCCGTCGTTGATCCAGGCCGGCGCGGTGAAATATGGCAGCCAGTGCATCGTGGTGTCCATCGATGCCAAACGTGTCGCGCCGGACCGCTGGGAGGTTTTTTCCCACGGCGGCAGGCAACCAACCGGGCTGGACGCGATTTCCTGGGCGAAGCGCGCCGTCGAGCTGGGCGCGGGCGAGATTGTGCTGAACAGCATTGATGCCGACGGCACGAAGGCCGGCTATGATTTGGTGGTCACCCGGCGCGTCAGCGAGTCCGTGGGCGTGCCGGTGGTGGCCAGCGGCGGCGCCGGCAAACTCGAGCACATGGCCGCCGTCTTGCTGGAAGGAAAGGCGGACGCCGTCCTGGCGGCCAGCATCTTTCACTTTGGCGAATTCACCGTGGGGGATGTGAAACAATATCTGGCCAAACAAGGAATTCCGGTTCGCGCCGGAGCTTGAAGGACTGCCGAAGATTCACCGATTCCCATAACAGCCCGTTAGAAAACTATGAATACCGCCGTTTCGCCCAAAACCACGCGGGCTGAGGCTCTTCTGCCTTTGGGCTTTGTCGCTCCTCCCCGGCAGATCGCTGGCGGATATGCCCCGTCGTCGCTCCGCCCCCAAAGCCAAATCCCTTTCAGCGGTGGTAGCCGGAGTTTTTTTACGGGCTGTTTAGCAACGAAGTTGTTATCCGCGTTTTAACTGAAAATGAATTCATGGATCCAATCCCGCTGGCTGCCGGTGGTTTTATTGTTTTGCTCCAAC
>CAZMLP010000942.1:0-3753 GCA_964566745.1 uncultured Verrucomicrobiota bacterium
ATCGCAGCGTCCGCGTGCAACTCGCCGCGTATGATGTTTTCCGGCAAACGGGCCATCCGCAGGAGGCGCGCTCGGCGCTGGCCGAAATCGCCGCCATGAGCAGTTCACGCTGGATGTTCCGCGACCCCCGCAACCTCGTCGCGTTGGGCCAGGCCGCGCTCTGGATGGGCAACGATCCCAAGGTCGTTCTCGAAAATTGCTTCGACCGCGCAAAACAAACCGATCCCACTTGCCGCGAGGCCTATCTTGCCGCCGGCGAGCTCGCGCTCGACAAGCATGATGACGCCCTCGCCGCCAAGGGGTTCGCGGACGGCCTCCAAAAATTCGAGAAGGATCCCGATTTTCTCTTCGGTCTCGCGCGCGCTTTCGCGGAGGACGACCGCCCCAAAATGGGCGAGGCAATCCAGGCCGTGCTCGAGCAAAACCCCAATCACGTCGGCAGCCATTTGCTGCTGGCCGATCACTACATCGATGGCGAGCAATACGAGGACGCGGCCAAGGAGATCGACAAGGTTCTCAAGATCAATCCCGCCCACCCTGAGGCATGGGCTTACCGCGCGGTGATTGCGCACCTGAACAACGAGCCCGAGAAAGAAAAGGAATACCGCGCGACCGCCCTCAAGCCTTGGGCGAAGAATCCCGAAGTGGACCACTTGATCGGTCTCAAGCTCTCGCAAAAGTACCGCTTCGCCGAAGGTTCCACCCGGCAGATGCGGGCGCTGGAGTTCGATCCCGATTACCTCGACGCCAAGGCGCAACTCGCGCAAGACCTGCTCCGCTTGGGAAAGGAAACCGAGGGTTGGAAGCTCGTGCAAGAAGTCTCCGAGAAGGATGGCTACGACGTCACCACCTTCAATCTCACCACGTTGCAGGAGAACATGGCCAAGTTCGTCACCCTGACGAACGCCGACTTCATCCTCCGCATGTCCGCCCGCGAGGCGAAGCTCTACGGCCAGCGTGCTCTCGCGGTCCTGGAACGCGCCAAATCCAATCTCTGCCCGAAATACGGCTGGACTCTTGAGCCGCCGATTACGGTCGAGATTTTCCCCGAGCAAAAGGATTTCGGCGTGCGCACCTTCGGCATGCCGGACAACCCCGGTTATCTCGGCGTCTGCTTCGGGCCGGTGATCACTGCCAACAGCCCCGCCTCCGCCGGCGGCAATCCCTCCAGTTGGGAGGCGGTGCTCTACCACGAGTTTTGCCATGTGGAGGGTCACCACATCTCCAAGAACAAAATGCCCCGCTGGCTGAGCGAGGGCCTTTCGGTCTTCGAGGAGATTCAAGCGAACCAGGCGTGGGGCCAGGCGATGACGCCCGCCTATCGAGAGCGCATCCTGAAAAAAGAGATTTTCCCGATCGGCGGTTTGAGCGCGGCCTTTCTCAAGGCGAAATCCGGCAAGGATCTTCAGTTCGCCTATTTCGAGTCCGAATTGGCCGTCGAGTTTCTGGTGCAGCGTTATGGCTTGGAGAGTTTGAAGGCCATCCTGCGTGACCTCGGCGAGGGCCTGTCGATTAACGCCGCCATCGCCAAACGCACCGTCGCCATCGATCAAATCGAAAAACAATTCGCGGAATACGCCATCGCCCGCGCCGATGGCCTTGCGCCTGGCTTGGACTTTGAAAAACCGCCGGGCGACGATCCCCTCAAAGCCGACCTCGCCTGGCTGGCCAAGCATCCCAAGAATTTTTACGTGCTCACCGCCCACACGAAGGAGCAGTTGAACAACAAGAAGTGGGACGACGCCAAGGCCTCCGCCAAAAAATTGCTCGAGCTTTATCCGGGGAACATCGGCGCGGACAACGCCTACCTCCTCCTCGCCCGTGCCCATCGCGGTCTCCACGAGACGAATGACGAGCGCGCCGTGTTGAGCGCCTGGGCCGTCCGCGAGGCGGATGCCGTCAACGCCTTCGAGCGGTTGATGGAACTCGGCGCCGAGGCGAAGGACTGGCCCGCCGTCTTCGAGAACGCGAACCGTTACCTCGCCGTGAACCCCCTCACGCCGCTGCCCTATCGTTATATGGCGCGCGCCAGCGAGGCGCTCAACCGCCCCGCCGACGCCATCGAGGCCTATCGCGAGCAAATCCTCCTCGATCCGCCCGACCCCGCCGATGTCCATTTCCGCCTCGCGCGACTCCTCCACCAGACCAAAGACCCCGGCGCCCGGCGCGAATTGCTCAAAGCCTTGGAGGAGGCCCCGCGCTACCGCGAAGCCCTGCAATTGCTCCTCGAAATGGGTCCCACGCCCGGCCTCGGTGATGCGGCGGAGGCAAAGCCCACGGGCAAATCGCCGCTCTCCAAAGAGCCGGGCGTGATTTTCTAGTGAGGGCGGCCCGTTCCCATCGTGCTTGGATATTGAAATGGTGCGACGATTGGCGAAATCGCATTAGCAAAAGGCCTGAAATAATTTGCAATATCCGTTCGGTCGAGAGGATTGCTACCTACATGAAGTTGATTTTCTTAAACGGGGATCATTTCACTTATGCCGAACGATTTCAAATGATGCAAGGGGACCCATCATTTTTCATTTCGGCAAAAGGTCCCTGTATTACAGTCGGAAGAAGAGGCGACTCGTTTCACTTGATGGCGTGGTATGTTAAAGACCTGAAGGTCGAGAGGCAGGGCGAAACAGAGATCTTGACTTGGACTCAACATCCAGGGTTCCAAATCGACGCACTTGACGATGCTGAGGCTCCAATCCCAATTGGACCGGGAAAAAAGGCCCGATGCGTCATCAGTCCCGTCGGTGTCGAATATACATACTCGTCGATATAGCGCACGCATTCGTCTATTCTACATGACTTATCAGGAAAAGCTTCAGGATCCTCGGTGGCTCAAAAAACGCACGCTTCTTATTTCCGCGCGAGGTGGGGGTTGCGAACTTTGCGGCAACTCACAGAAATTGACCATCCACCATGGTTATTACCGATTCAAGACTGATCCTTGGGACTATGATGACGATACTCTTTGGGTCCTTTGTTGGCCATGTCACGAAACCACCCAGCAAAAGCTTACGGCGATACATGAAATAATCGCACGGATTAATCCACGCGAGATGGACAATTTGCGTACCCGAATTGACGACGGCACATTTGATCTTGTGTTTGGAGCAACCAGGCAGGAAGTGGAAGAAATTCTCGCCGAAGAGCGTGATGCAGAGTCAAAGCTTTATTCCAAATATGATATAGCGATTATTTCCTCAAGCGCTCTCGGTTTCACTCAAGCATATGAAATGGAAAAATCCGCAGAAGAAACATTTCCCGGTATCCATATCGAAATAATATCATCCGAAGGCGAAAGAGATTCTATCGCGACGGTGAAAGGACCAGATGAGGAAGTGAGACTTCAGATTCAAAATTGGTGTGATGGGTGGAATAGTTAGGCTTGCATCCCTCTGATACTGTATTCGGGCAAAGACCAAGAAAAGGAATCACGATCTTCTCGCTGCACCTTCTTCTCAAGGCTCAATGGACGGCTCGCAACAAATCACGACGGCAGCAAAACGGGCTCCTGCTGGGGTTGCCGGATAATTTTCCCCTCGCGAATAATAATCCGATGCAATCGGATCATTTCCTCGATGATATGCGCGGGAAAACGGGATTCATCGTAGTGGCAAATGCTGGTCAAGTGGGCCGGCCAGCGCACAAACAATTCCTTCTCGTATTCGACCAGCTTGGAGAACGCGGACGGCAAATCCAGCGCCCAAGACATCTCCCCGGAGGCCCTTAATCCCGCAAATCCATCTCGCAACGCCT
>CAZMLP010000943.1:0-6036 GCA_964566745.1 uncultured Verrucomicrobiota bacterium
CACCTGGTGCGCGCCGTGCATGGCGGAGTTTCCCGAGTTGGTCACCATCAACCGCATGTATCGCAACCGGGATTTTGAAATGGTGACCGTGGCGGTCAACCGGCCCGACGAGCAAACGGACGTGTTGAAATTCCTCAAGAAGAACCAGGCCTCGAATCGCAACCTCATCTTCGGCTCCGCTGACCGTGACAAGCTCATCGACGCGTTTGACCCAACGTGGCAGGGACCGGTTCCGTACACGGTGTTGATTGATCCCGAGGGGAAAGTGATTTATCGCGAGACCGATCGTCTCGACACGCTCGCACTCAAGCGGGCGATCGTGAAGGCGCTCAACGAGCGCAAGCCTTGGTGAAACGGAGGATCGAGGCACGGAAATCAACGCAGAGACACAGAGGCGCGGAGAAATTACAACGGCAAAAATAGTTGCCAAAGATGCTCGAACAGACCTGCTTAACTATTTGCCCGCCCCCCCTCCCGCCGTGAATTGCACCGGCACGGACCAGTGGCTCCAACGGCCGGTTTTATCGAGCATGCGGACGCGCAGGCGATAGGTGTGCCCGGCTTGGGCGATGTTGGGCGGCACGGTAATTTGCCCCTTGAACTCTGTTAGCTCAGGACTCTCCCACACCGAGGTGATCTCATAATGCCCGGCGCGCGCGGGCTTTCCCTTTGGAGGGGCCGGGTCGATTTCGCCCAGTCGCCATTTCATGGCCGCGAACTCCCCTTGCCCGGCAAAGGCGGAGGCTTTGAACGCGAGCGCGCTTCCCGGATAACCCGCCGGGCCGGTGTACTCGGCCGTCGGAGTCGCGGGAATGGCCGGGTCCGTCAGTAATTGGTCGTCAATCAGCGCGCAACGGTGCCGCACATAATCCTTCATTTGCCGGACCATGCCGGCAAAATCCCGGGTGCGCGTGGCTTGGTAAAAGAGTCCTTTGCCCGCCTTCCCGCGCATCACATGTTGCGACTCCATCACCGGATGAAAATCCCACTTCGCGCGGTCGGCATCCACGATGGAGGGCGAGCCGTCCGCGTGCGAGACCAGCGACGCGCATTCGTCGATCAAGCGGCCCGCCTCGTCCGTGTTGTAGAGCAAATCGCGAATTTCGCGGAGCCGGTTTTGATACTCGAGGCGGAATGCCGGGCGGGAAACCACGGGCCGGTAAAATGGCTCGTGACCGCCACCGTACATATTGTCCCCCCACGTCAGATCAATATCCCACGGAATCACCTGCCACTTGCGGGTTTGCGGGTTTAGATAGAAGTCATAGTTCTTTCCGTCGCTGATATCGTAGTGGTGGATCGCCTCGACGATGGAGCGGTAGCTGTAGTAACGGGGCAGATCGACATTCACCCGCCACCAATCCTCGCCCGAGTTGGGGCGGTGAAAGCCGTTAATGAATCGCGCCAGGTCGCTTTTGTTGGTCACCTGGTTCGCGCCGTGGTTGCTCAATTCCCCCTGGCCAAACATCATCTTGTAAACGTTGCCATCCGGCAGGCCATGCTCATCCAGAAAATGGCCGTCCTCGTTTTCAATGGCCAGATACAAGCCCCAAAAATCGCCTTTGTATTGGTCGGGAGAATTCTCCACCTCACCGTCGATAATCCGTAGCGACACCCAGTGAGTGCGGGGCGACTCCACCCCTGCCAAGTTGAACAACC
Organism: uncultured Verrucomicrobiota bacterium; assembly: GCA_964566745.1. GTDB lineage: Bacteria > Verrucomicrobiota > Verrucomicrobiia > Limisphaerales > CAZMLP01 > CAZMLP01. Next base: position 1,660 of record CAZMLP010000943.1, read on the forward strand.
GGAATCCGACCGACTCGTACATCCCCTGCTCTCCCCGGCGTCCAAAGTCCGCCTGCTGGATGCACGAACGCAGGTTCACCTTGCTCCACCGGGAGTGATAGGGCTGGCCGTAATCATCCCGCGCGAGCAAGTGATGCCCCTTGTTGAAGGCAAACTTCCACATGTTCTTGCCCATGGCGTGCCGCCAGCCGCCACCACGCGCGCGATAACGGACATGATCAAAGACCTCGCCATTGGCCACGAACGTGCCGGTGTAATGATACTCCTTGTCGTTGCCGCGATCGCCCCAGGTGGCGTCCTCCACTTCCCGCCCCTTGCCAATCAGGATGTAATTCTGCACTTGGGCCATCGCGTTCGTGCCGAACCGCGTCAACTCGGCGCGCTTCGGATCACGGCTGCCGGGCTCGATGGCCGCGAGCCACGACGCCACACCGTTGTAAACAAAATAGGCGAAATTTGGGACCGTGTCGGTCGCGACCGGCGCGATGAGCGGGTTGCCGCCGGCGTCCACCGCCTTGATGCGGTAACGCACCAAACGGCGATGCGTCTGCACGGTTCCCGGTACCTGCGCGGAGCATTGGCGGTCATCGCCATTTCCGGAAACAGTCATGGGAATCGCGGTCCATCGTTTCGCGAAATCCGGATCAGCCAGGCCAATGTAATGGCCGGGATCGACCGTTTGATACTCCAGTGTGGCCGTCTTGACCGAGCCCGCCAACCGGGCGGAAATGGTCACGACATCGCCCGAAACCGGCTGGGCCGGCGAGTGCTTGACGTGGTGAACGGGCAACAGCCCGGCTGGTTCCTTCTCCGCCGCCGACAAACCATTCAAGGCCACCAGGCACCACGAGCAAACCATGGCCACCACGACCCTCCAAAGAACGGGCAAAGGACGGGGGGCATGAATCCAGAAACGGGCGGTTCGCGCCGGTTCTCCTCGTTGAACAAAATGAGCGGGCATGGCGTGGTGCAACTACTATTAGACGCCGCGCCCGCCCATTTCGTTCTAAAAATATTCGGCCCGGCAAAACGCGCCCCGGGCCGGAATGGCAGGCTGCCTGGCTCACCGCTCGCGCGGTGTCACCCAAAGGTGGATCAACTCGTGCCGCCGGAGCACCGTGAGCCGGGCCCGTCGCCCGACATGATCGCCCACCAGCAACCGGTGCAGATCATGCGCGGTGCGGATTTCCTCATGGTCCAGCCAGATGATCACGTCGTCCCGCTCCAGCCCGGCCTCGGTGGCCGCCGAGTCAGGCGCAAGGTCGAGCACGAGCACGCCGGACCGCTGCTGAAGCTTGTGATAACGCGCCACCCGCTCGTGGATGGAGACCTCTTGTCCCACCACGCCCAATTGGCCACGCCGGATCTTGCCATCCTTGATCAACCAGCTCGCCACGAACTCAGCCGTCTTGCTGCCAATGGCGAAACAGATGCCCTGCGCGGACGGGATCATGGCCGTGTTCACGCCAATGACCTCGCCGCGTGAATTGATGAGCGGCCCGCCAGAGTTGCCGGGGTTCAATGGCGCGTCGGTCTGGATGACATTGTCGATCAGCCGTCCGCTCCGGGACGGGAAGGTCCTTCCCAACGCGCTGACGATCCCCGCTGTCACGGTATGGTCGAAGCCCAGCGGATTGCCAATGGCGATGGCGATCTGCCCCACGCGCACGCGACCGGACTCGGCAAAGGCGATGTGGCGCAGATCGGGCAAATTGACACGCAGCACGGCGAGATCCGTGTCGGGATCATCCCCCACCAAGTCGGCGCGGGTTTCGCGACCGTCCCCGGTCTGGGCAGTCAGTTTGCTGGCGCCATGCACCACATGGCTGTTCGTGACGACGAATCCATCCGGCGAAATGAGAAATCCCGAGCCGCTGCCGCCACGCCCGCCCTTCTCATGGGCGCGCACATGGACGACGGACGGCCCGGCCTGCTCCACCGCGCGGGCCACGGCATTCGAATAGGCGTCCAACAAATGATTGTCCTCCGGAGCTGGCTGGGGTTCCGCCCTTGCCGCGCTCTCCTCTTCCCGATCCTGGCCGAGCAACGCGATCTTCATGCGCCAGCCTAGCGCAAATTGGCCATTGCGCAAATGGCCGGCAAACCCGGCGTTTGCGCGGCTTAATCTGGCTTAATCGCCCTTAATTCCGCCGGTTTCCCTCCCCGGTCCGACCTCTCTATCCGTCCCCTCCGCGGTGAAAGCTCACCTTGATTGACCTTGATCGGATCAATATGCCCACCGACGAACAACAGGTCCCCTCTCTGGAGGCTTGAATGGGCTTGAATCCCCTTGTTTTTAAGAAGAACGACGAACATCGAGCCGCGAGCGAAGACCCTGAAACGATCGAAAGGCTTGATTTGGTTGGAATGCAATTGATTTCACCATCGCCGCCTTCTTCTCGGGGAAGAGTTGGCTCGCAGCTCATTTCGCGCTCGGATGACCGGCTTTTGTTTACGCGGCGAAGTAACCTCTCCATGCCACATTAGACGCTCACCGAGATCGCTTGGTTTCGACAAAATCCTCTATTCCGATTTTCGACAGTCGAGGATGGAGTGAGTCGCGCCACTCCTCAGGTTCGCAAAGCATCCCTCTCATTTCGCAAGACCGCCAAGCAAGTGTCGCCTTTCCCCAAACCGGCATTGCACCCGGATGAAATCATGGATAGCCTCGTTTGCGTGACCCCGCGCCAAAAGCATTGTCCCAAGGCTTTATCGCGCCCAACCAGCCCGCAACACGCGCTCCTGGGAGACTCTTCATCTTTGATTTTCCCCAAAGCGCTCACCGCAACGGGAGGCCTCCTCATGAAACAACTTCTTTCACTGGCCACGCTCGTCCTGGCATTGGCAAATCCGCCGGGAATCGCGCAAACACCCGCCTCTCCCGCCCCAACCAGCGCGACCACTCCGGGCCGCAACGCCCCGCCGCCGCCCGTTCAAGCCAAACCGGAGGAGTTGACGAGAATCAGGGAGAAAACCGGCGAGATTGAAACCCTGGTAAACGCTCTGAAAGCGAGGCGCGCCCAACCGGAACTGGTGGGCGATGTGGAGGTCTATGCGCATGCCGGACGAATGTTGCTGGAATATCCCGAGATGTTTGGCACGCAGGCCGCGATTGACCATGCCCTCGCGACACTCGACCAGGGAATCGAGCGCGGCAAACAACTTGAAACCGGCCAGCCGCAATGGAATCAGGGCAAGCGGCAGATTCACGCCTATTACTCCGAGATAGACGGCGCGGTGCTTCCGTATGGCGTGACGCTCCCGGAAAAGTACGATCCCGCCAAGCCGGCCCGCCTTTATGTATGGCTGCACGGCCGGCAGAACAACACCACCGAGGCCGAGTTCATCCACGGTTTTCTTTCCCGCAAAGGCTCCGGCAATGTCGCCGACCAGGGTCAAATCCAGTTGGATTGCTTCGGGCGCGTCAACGGCGCGGGGTGGCATTGGGCCGGCGAGATGGATGTGTTCGAGTCCATCGCGGCGGTGAAGAAGCGTTTCAACATCGACGACAAGCGCGTCATCATACGGGGTTTCTCGCAGGGCGGGGAGGGAGCCTGGCATATCTCGCTGCATCACCCGGATTGTTTCGCCGCCGCCGAGATTGGGGCGGGGACTGTTTCGCGCCGCGCGCAACAAGGAGGCCTGACCCCCTGGCAACTGGCGACGCTGCGCATCTGGGAGAACATTTCCGAGTGGGCGCTCAACATTTACAACCTCCCGCTTGCCGGCCATGACGGCGAGAATGATCCGGGCCAACTGGAATCCTCCCTCCGCGCCCGGGCCCAACTTGAGAAGGAGGGCTTCCCCTCGGTGGGCGATCCCGATTACCTCCGCTCCCAGGGAGCGCCCGGCCTTTGGATGGTTTCCAAAGCCACGGGTCACGGCACCAGCCCGCTGGTTCGGGAGCGGCTGGACGCGTTCCTCAAGGAGCACGGCGACCGGGGCCAAACCTCGCCGGACCACCTCCGTTTCCTCACTTACACCACCCGTTACAACCGTGACTATTGGATCTCCCTCGACGGCTTGGAGAAACATTACGAGCGCGCGGAGGTGGACGCGCAACGCACCGGGGACGGGACCTCATACGACATCAAAACGAAGAATCTCACCCGCCTGACTCTTCGCGAAACCGCGCGGGCCGACACGATCAAAATTGACGGCCAAAATTTGAAGGTCAAAGCAGGGCCGGAGATCACGCTCGCCAAGAAAGGCACGGCCTGGAACGTGGTCAAAAACGGGCGTGAGACCGGCCTGCACAAGATCCACGCTTTACAAGGACCGATCGACGACGCCTTTCTGGACCCGTTTCTCATGGTTCGCCCCACCGGTGTTCCCTGGAGTGAGGAAGTGAACCAGCAGGCCCTGCGCACGATGGCA
>CAZMLP010000944.1:0-7662 GCA_964566745.1 uncultured Verrucomicrobiota bacterium
GTGGCCGGGCGGCCGGAGCCGTCGATCTGGATGTCGCCCTTGGTGGCGAGAGCGGCGTCCGAGAATCCTTGCACCCGCATGCCGCTGCTGTTGATCAGGAACCCGGTGTTGTCCAGGCGGAACTCACCGTCGCGCGTGACATAGTCGGTGTTGCTGGTCGCGTCATGAACCATGAAGTACCCGTCGCCGGAAATCGCGAGGTCGGTGCCCAGGCCGGTGCTGGCGATGGAGCCTTGGGTGTAGTCATTGCTGATGGAGGCCGTGGCCGAGCCACCGCCGACTTGCAACGGCGAGGTGCCGCTGTAACCGAGGGTCTGGCTGAACGCGTCCGCGAACTCAACGCGCGCGGACTTGAAGCCGGTGGTTTCCACGTTGGCGATGTTATTGCCGATGACGTCGAGGCTCTTTTGGAACTGTTGCATTCCGCTGACGCCAGAATTAAGGGATTGAAGCATACGTATTACTGTTGGGTTTTACTGGGTTAATTGCCGGACGTTACCGAGGTGATTTGACTCACCGAGTACAGCCCGCCGTTCACTACGATTTGTGGCGTCCCTGCCGCGACGGTCACACCCGTGACCACTCCGCTCACTGGATTGCCCTGGGCATCCCGGACGGTGACTCCCCGTCCGAGCATGCCATAGGCTTGAGAGAGATCCTGCTGCGCCCGTAATTGGGCGACTTCCTGCGAAAGGTTTTGTGTGGCGCCGGGCAGTTGCGTGCTGAGGGTGTTCAGGTCCGACGCCAGCGGGTTGGGCCCGGGCGAAACGGCCAGCACTTGGGTGGCGTTGTAATTCGCCCCGTTCACCACCACGGTCGGCACGCCGTTGTCCATGTTCACCCCGGTCACCGTGCCCGAGGTGGTGGCGCCGTCCGCCAATTGCAAAAGCACATTGTTGCCGAGCAACGCGCGCGCCTGCGCCTGTTGCTGGTCGCTGTGCATCTGCTCCATGTCGCTCGCCATGGTTTTGCTCTGCTCGAGCGCCGTGAACTGGGCCATCTGGGAGATGAAGTCCGTGTCCTGTTTCGGGCTGAGCGGGTCCTGGTTGGAATACTGGGTGGCGAGCAGCTTGAGAAAGTCGTTCTGGTCCAGCGTCTTCACCGGTGTGCGGCTGGCGCCCACACTCGTGCTGGCCGAGTCAAGGGAGTAATAGGTCGGCGTGCTGGAAATTGCGGAGGTGTTGCTCATCGGTTCAGGCCCAGGTTTCAAGTTTGCCGCGGCGCAGGCTCACGCGGGTGGCGCGACTCCGGGCGGGTTGCTCGTGCTGCCGCGCAAAGTCGAACTCCTCGCGCGGGCGGCGCTCGGGTTGCGACTGGCGGTCCGAGGACGAGCCGCTGTTGGAGGTGAAAGCGTTGTGGTGGTTGCCGCCGCCCGATCCCGAGAAGCTCGTGCTGCCCGCGTCCTGCAAAGGTCCAAGGCGAACGCCCTGGTTGGAGAGCGTTTGTTGCAACTGGCTCCACTGGGTGTTGAGCGCCTGGAAATCGCCGCGCTCAAAGCGCGCGTTCACCTCGACCACACCATTCCGCTGGACCAATTGCAGATGAATCTCCGTGCCGGCGTCCGGCCGGAGCACCACCGCGAGGGAATCGTTGTCTTTCTGGCGAAGGGCCACCGCGTGTCTGGTGACTTCCAGCAAGACGTGCTGGGCGGGCGATACCGGCTCGGAGCTGGCCGAGGCCGCCGGTTGCGAAAGGCGCTCCAGATGCGGCGGCAGGCTCGAGGGAGGAAACTGCAGAACTTGCGCGCCGGAATGGATGTCGGCGTCAGCACCATGGAAAACGGGCGTCCGGTCATCGTCCATGTCCGGGACGAGCTCGGTGGAACTTGCCGACCCCGGAAACGGGGTGATCCCGGCGAGCGGTATTTTTTGCTCGCCGCGACCGGCAAATTGATCCTGTTTAGCCGCGTTTTTCATCGCTGGTAGTGTCTGAGCAACGGGCATGCCACCCTCTTTTTCAGCCATTTTTGGCGAAAAATCACGATTTTGATCCCGCGAGGAAGAATTGTCTTCCGTGCCGGAATTCAAACCCGATCCGCTCGTGGAATCCCGTGGGGCGACGGTGGCGTCTGGCGATTCCTTGGTTTCCACCTGTTCGGCTTGGGGAGCACGGTGCGGAACATTTTCTTGGTGGGAAATGACCTTCTCCGACGCCTCATTACTCATGAGGCTGGGCATTTCGGAGGGTGGTTTGGGGGCCGCCAACGGGGATGGCGTTGGAAAACCGGCCTCCGCAGGGATTTGCGGATTGGTTGAAGGCGGCGATTCCTGCGTTTTTGCAGGCTCGCTGGCCAGCGTAAGGCGGAAGTCCGCGCTGCGTTCAAGCAAGTGAACCGGCGTGGCGCGATGGGAATTTATGCTGGCGGTCGGCGGCGCGAGAGTGGATGCCGGACGCCGGGCTGTGCTGGCGACGCCTGTTTTGGGACGGGGGTTGCTCGCACTTTGGGGCCGGACCGGTTGCCGGGATGCGGTGGCGACTGCCTGACCCTCGAGCGCCGGGGCACTCGTTAATGGAGGCGAGGTCAGGGCGGGGGCCGCTTTTTCCAGCGGCACGTTCAAGGACTGCGCTACCAGCTCGGCCGGCGTGTTCTGCGCAACTGACACAGGAGCCGGACTAGTTTCGGTCGAGGGCTGCGCCGCCGAGCGGAGAGATTGATCGCTTGCCAGCGTGGCGCTTGCCTGAGTGGAGACCGCCGGAGCGGTCGCGTTGGCGGAAGTGGCTGGGATTTCCGAACGCGTTTGGTTCGCGACTGGTAATGACTCCGTTCGGGGCGTGCTGACGGACACGCGCGGAAAAGCGGTGTTTGCAGAAACCGTCGTGGCGGCGTGAGGGGACGTCCGGGTTTTCGCCGGGGCGACCGTGCTTGCCGCCAACTTGGGGGCGGAAACTTCCTGCGTGGACACTTGGGTCCGCGCCGCCTGCTGGATTGTGCCTGGCGGCGTCACGACGCGAGCCGTCGAATCGAGGCGCGCTGGATTGGCGCTGCCCTTTGGTGTTGGTGCCTCCTTGGCAGTTTCCGTTATTGCGGCCAAAGGCCGTTTGGCTTGGGTTTGCAGGGAGGAGGATTGGTTCTGCTCGTCGTTCTTTGGAGATTGATTTCCCGCAGTGCCCGCTTGGGGCTGGGAAGCCGCGACAGTGGATGGAGATCCCGCCACTGGCGGCTGCAGAACTGGCTGTCCTTGGAATTGCGGAAGGCCAACCGGAGCCGGGGATTTGGACTCGACGGTCGTCGGCGCAATTCGGGTTGAGGCTTGGACCTGAGTGTATTGCCGGTCGGCAAAGGTCGGCGCGGGATTTGCGACTTGCCGAACCATGGCCGGAACAATCGGATGAGGAGAATCGGGCGCTTCCGAGGTGATCGCGGCGCCGGTTGAAGCCGGTGGAGAGGTCCGTGTAGTACCCGGCACAGCGGCAGGCGCGGCGTTTTGGCTGAGTTGCTCCGATTCGCCCGGGAAAACCGTCGCGGTGGAAGGGGGGACCCATGCCGGCGGCTGGGTGATCGGCGATTTCAATCCGGGTTGCGATATTGCAATGGCACTGCCGGGGTCGGTTTGAGATGAGACAATTTGGGGACTGGCGACCGTCGGCGTCGGAATCGTCGCCGCCATCGAAGCGGCTGGACGAGCGAGTTCCGGTGACTTGGGATCACTCGGCGCCACAATTGCAATTTCCGCCTCGGTCGGCTGAATTCCCGGCTGAGCGGCCGCCGCAACGCCATGTTTCGGTTGCGATTGGCTCGAAACAAGCCGCGCGCCGTGGACAGGCGATTCCGTTGCCGGAGTTTTGGGCAGGGGTTGCTCCGGCAAGCCAGGCCGGGCGGCGACCGTTACCGCCGCGTCGGCGACCACTTCGGTTGTCGATACCGCCTGTGTCGAGATCGGCGCGCCCGGGGCGGAATCTGCCGAAGTTTGACGCGTGACCTCGGGAGAGGTTTGGAAAGCGTTAGCCTGCGGAGAAACCGGCGCGACGGGCGATTCGATTTTTGCGGCTGGGGCTGGTGCTCGCGCGGGAGTTTGCTCCGGCTGAGGCACGGCCACTAACCGCGGTTGGCTGCCGGAGTCCGGGATGGAGAAGGAAACAGACCCAGTCGGCCTCGTTTCAATCGAGGAATCTTTGCTTTCCGCCATCGTAACAGCGGTCTGCTGCAATTCCGACTGGGGAACAACTGTGGCTTGATTGATTGCCATCGCGTCCGGCGAGACGTGAATCTCCGCTGCGACTGGCGGAACGGGAGCCGTCGCTGAATTTGACGGCTGTCGAGCGATCTCTGGCGCAACCGACGATTTGGCGCCGGTCTTTTGCGAGTCAAGGCGTCCCGCAATCGGCGAGCCAGTCGATTGGGGCGAGGGAGAAGGTTTCCCAAACGATGACAGAGAATAAGGCGCGGCAGCACCAGGCTGGGGAGAAGCTTTTGACGAAAGCTCCGTTTTCGCTCCCGAAAAAAATTGTGACGCGGGAAGTGGCGACTGTAAAACCGGCGTCTGAGTTCCGGTTGAGGCCGAATTGGCCGAGGCGGTCTCTTTTTCGCCTGGCACCGTAACCACCAGTGGAATCACCGGCGGAGTGACGACCATCGGCATGGCCGCCGCCAAAATTGTTTGGTCCACCGTCGGGAGTGGCTCGTGCGCCAGCTTCGAATCTTTCTTGGCCGGCGTCGAAAAAGCTGGCGTACCGGCTTCGGATTCCGTCGATGGAGTCATTGGCGCCAGCAATGAATCGTCGGAAAGAGAGCCGTCGCTCGACATGGCCGGGGAAAGTGTGCCGGGAAGCGTTGTAACCGGGTAATCTTTTCCCTGAACGGCCAAACCGGGCGTTGACACCAACCTTGGCGCGCCTTTTGGCAATGGAGCGTTTTTTAGGTTCGAAGGCCCGGTTTGCGGCGTTTGGGCGCCAATCGTGGAAGAAGTGGATGGCGGCGTGCCGACAGGCAGGAATGCCACATCGGTTGCTGCGTTCGCATCTGGTGAGGCTGCGGGCGTGGTCGGCCAATTAGGAGTGGAAAAGGGCGAACGAGGAGATGCGCTGGGCGTGGTCGAGTGCGGGTCATCACTCGCGACAGGTCCTTCAGGTTGAATTTGGACCGGACGCGAACCCTCGAGCACGGGGGCGGACATCGGTGAGGTGGACACCAGCGTCGGAATCGCGGCGACACCGGTCGGCGACGACCCGCCAGCCGGTGGCGCTGTTTGGGGAGCGTCGGTGACGGCCATTACCACTTCAGAAGACAAGGCCAGAGCAGTCGTGTTTGAGATGGCGGACGGAGTGCCCGTCACCGGCGAATTGACGACGGCCAAAGTTCCCTGCACTTGGGATTTGGTGGACGCGGAATCTCCAGAAGGAGCCCGATGGAGATGGGTTTGGTTTTGCCGAAGGTCCGGAAACTGCAACTGAAGCTCTGGAAAAAATGTGTCGATGGGCAAAGCACTTGTCCGCAAGGCGCGATCGGTGGTTCCATGGGACGAGCTTTGGGAGGGCGAAGGGGAGTTGTCTGGCGAGAGCCGCGGGTTCCGAGGCTGCTGTTGTGGCAGGACCGTGGTTGGCAGGGCTTCCGGTGACCGCATAGCGAGCGGTTGATTGCCCGTCTGCGAACTCCACTCCGGAGAAAACGAGCTAATGCCTTGGGATGTCCCTTGCTCGCCGTCGGCCAAGCCGTCCGTTTCAGTTTTTGGGAACGTCGTGGAAATTGATCCCGATAGCGCCGATGCGGCGAAGGGAGGGTGAATCGATGGGGTTGTTCCGACACTCGCGGACAATGACAGATCTCCCGAGGTCGCGTCCCCCCCTTGCCGGGTGGCGGTTGAGCGAGGATTGCCAGGCGCAACCAAACTTTGGCTAGCCCCATTCTGGCCAAGGATCGGAGCCTCGGAGGGAAGGTCGTTCGATTCGGGAGCCGCCAAGGAAGGGTTTTGGTCTCCAGAGCCAGGCAAAATATGTTTCCGCTGATTGGCCCGCAAAACGTGAGCGAGCAAATCCATGGGCGAGTCCCATTGGAAACCGTCGGGCAGGGTAAAGGAGGCCGCAGCCGCGTTCCCGGGCAACCCTGTGGATGCCGTCGTCTCCCTGTCGGAAACCATTGGTTGCGAGAGCGCGGAGTCTTGTGGCATTGCGGAGGCTGGGTTCGCCTCGACCGTGCCAGTTTCCACACGCTGACGAACAGAACTCGCCCGGGCGAGAATCGGCTGTTGGGCCGGGAGTTCTTTCCGTTCCGGGGCGGACGAAAGGGTCGCTTCCACCGGCTTGTGTTTCGATGAATGAATTGCCGGTGCGCCGGTCTCTTGGGAAACATCCGGAAGCGCCGCCGCTGTGGAAATTTCCGCGTCCGCAAGATGGCTGACATGGTCTGCCGCTAACGTCTCTGTGCTGTCATTCGGCAGCATTTCCGCGTCTGGCGCGGCAACCGTCGCGGTCGTGGTGGCATCCGGTGCGTCGAAATGTTGCGGAAGCTCCTCGACGCCCGCTTGCAAAACGGCCTCCGGGCTGGCCGTCATCAGGTTTTGCGGCTCTTCTCCAATGGCCTTGGCCATGGAATCCGCGAAAGCGCCGACTCCCTCGCCGGGCGCGGCCAGCAAGGGAGCAACGGGAAGACTGGAAAGGCCGGGTAATTCGGCCAACGGCTGGGCGGCGGCGTTCATGGGGATGATTTCGGCTTCTCAGGAACGGGTTTGGAGGAGAGGCGCAAGCGGTCGGAAATCGCCGCCGCGCGTTTGGCCATGTGATCGGCGGGACGCTCCCTTGCGAGCGCCTCAAGGATGGGAGCGCTTTGGTCTTCCTTCAAAAAGACAAGGATTTTGACCACCTGCTCGTCCTCCATCTCCTTCATAATCGTCGCGGCCCCCTCGGGGGACATGGCGGCGTAAATGCGGGACATCTTCTTGAGGTTGACGGCCTCCTCTTCCTTCACCTTGGTGATTTTTTGGTCGAATTCCTTCTGCATCTGGCGGATGGATTGCGTGACCTGCTTCAATTCCTCGCGCTCGGTTTGCAGGCGCTGGCCCAAATCCCGCAACTCGCCTTCGCGGGTCTTGAGGTCGTCCTTTTCCTTTTTTAACTCGGCCACCAGTTGATCCACCTCGGGATTCATGTAGTCCCACGAGGGGCCAAGCGCGTGGTGAGCGCCTTTGGCGTCCTTTTCCGCCGCCTTGGGATGGAGCGCCTCGCTGCGTAGCAACGTGAGGGCCATCGTGGCGAGAAACAGGACACCCCCAAGCAGGGGGGCAAGCCAGCTGACGGGAAGCAGGGAGGGCATAAAATCAATTCCAGACGGCGTCGGACTCGATGCTCATGGTGAGGGGGGTGGCGACGGTCCGCAGGGCCATCTCATCCAGGAGTTTTTGCTCCTCGACTTGGACCTCGCGGTCATGCTCGCGGCGGCGCTGGTCGTGAAGCTTCTCCACCGCCTCGCGGGCCTGGCGGATGGCCAGCAACTTTTGCCAGCTTTGCGCGACCACGGTCTCGGCCTTGTCCAGCGCGGCTTGGCAACCGCGGACGGTCTCCTCGAGCACGCGGCAGTAATCCCGCAACTGGCCGACGAACCCGGCCGGGCTGCCACCGTTCAACTCTTGCTGGCTCAACAACCAGGTGGACTCGAGCTTTTGCTGGGCGGCTTGCAGGGCAAGGGCGGCCTGCTGGCGTTGCCAGACAGCGCGGGCATATTCCTCCAGG
>CAZMLP010000945.1:0-3661 GCA_964566745.1 uncultured Verrucomicrobiota bacterium
ACAGCGCGGTGGACACCGTTTTTGCGGCGTTGCTTCACGCGCGCCCCGGGGATACCTTCGTGCCCCGGCTACCCTCGGCCACAGTGGAGAATATCGCCCGCGCCATGATTGGCAACCGCTCCATTCCGACCAGGATCATCGGCATCCGGCCCGGCGAAAAAATCCATGAAATCATGGTTTCGGACGAGGAGGCGCACCGGACCGAGTCGGCCGGCGGCTACTACGCGATTCGGCCGACTTTGCCCGAGGTCGCCGGCCGCACGCCGATAACGGCGGCCTTAAAGGGGGAATACTCGTCCGCCGCGGCCGTGGTGAGCCTGGAGGAGACTGTGGGCATTTTGACTCGCGCGGGCTATGCGCCGGAGGGCCCGAAAACGGCAAGCCGTTAACGGGGACTGAGCTGTTTTTTGCCGCCCATGAAAATAGTCACCGTTTTTGGCACGCGACCGGAAATTATCCGGCTCAGCCTGATTATTCGCACCCTGGACGAGCACGCGGAGCAAGTTCTCGTTCACACCGGCCAAAATTATGATCCGAATCTCAGCGACATTTTTTTGAGCGAGTTGAAGGTGCGCAAGCTGGATCACTACCTTGGAGTGCAAAGCACCTCCTTCGGCGACCAAGCGGGCCAAATCCTTTCCAAGATGGACGATCTGCTTGGGCGGTTGAAGCCCGACCGCTTGCTGATCTTGGGAGACACCAATTCCGGATTGGCGGCGTTGGTGGCCGCGCGTCGAGGAATCGAGGTGTATCATCTGGAAGCCGGCAACCGTTGCTATGACAACCGTGTGCCGGAGGAAGTGAACCGCCGGGTCATCGATCATTGCAGCGATGTGCTCCTCCCTTACACCCATCGCAGCGCCGCCAACCTGGTGGCCGAAGGAATCCGGCGTGAACGTGTTTTCGTGGTGGGGAACCCCATCGCCGAGGTGCTGGAACATTTCACGCCGGAAATCGAGAAGAGCGCGGTGCTCGCCCGCCTCGGACTGCGCCCGAAAGATTATTTTGTCGCCACCATGCACCGGGCGGAAAATGTGGATCATCCGGGGCGCTTGCGGTCGCTGGTGGACGGGTTGACCCGCCTCGCGGCGCATTTCGACAAGCCGGTCATCGTCAGCGTTCATCCGCGGACGGCCGACAAGATTGCCAGGTCTGGTTTACAGGTGGATTCGACCCGAGTCCGCCTGGAAAAACCACTGGGCCTGTTCGATTTTATTCATTTGGAAAAATGCGCCTTCGGAGTGGTCACAGACAGCGGAACCGTGCAAGAAGAGGCGTGCATCTTCAACCTGCCCAACGTCACAATTCGTGATGTCACCGAGCGGCCCGAGACGACCGAGTGCGGCAGCAACATTTTGGCGGGCGCCAGCGCGGACCGGTTGGTGGAGGGAATGAAGTTTGCGCAAGCGCATGGAAGCTGGCTCGCTCCCGAGGAATACGCTCGGCGCAATGTGGCCGCGACCGTGGGAAGGATTCTCCTGAGCCACCGGCACTAGACGATGCGCGTTCTCGTGGTCTCGCAATGGTGCTGGCCGGAGCCCAATCCGCTGTCCACGGTCTTTGCGCGGGAACTGGCGGCCCGGGGACACACCGTCACACTGATCACGGGCTTTCCCAATTATCCGACCGGCAAGGTTTATCCCGGCTACCGGTTGCGCCTTTGGCAGCGGGAGCGCTTGGACAATGTGGACATTTTGCGGGTCTGGTTGTATCCCGAGCACAGCCGGTCGGGCTTCCGCCGGATTCTCAATTACCTCTCGTTCTCGTTCTCCCTGATGACACTGGGTCTTTTGAAAGCCCCGAAGGTGGATGTGATGTGGGTGTATCATCCGCCTCTCACTGTCGGCCTCGCGGCCAACGTGCTCGGTTTTTTCAAACGCGTGCCTTTCCTGTACGTGGTTCAGGACCTGTGGCCGGAATCGGTCATGGCGAGCGGCATGGTTTCCTCGCCTTTCGTTGAATCAGCCATTCTCCGGGTGGCCCGCGCCGTTTACCGCCGGGCGGGCGCGGTGGCCGTCATTTCGCCAGGATTCGAGAAAAACCTGCGGGACAAGGGAGTGCCGGCGCGAAAACTGCGGCTGGTCTACAACTGGGGCAACGATCGCAGCTTCTATCCATGCGAACCGCCAGCCGGCTTGGCGGCAAGCCTCGGGCTGGCAGGAAAGTTCAACGTAATTTTTGCGGGGAACATGGGTTTTGCCCAAAATCTGCAAACCGTTATCGAGGCCGCCGCTCTGATGGCGGATGTCCCCGATGTGCAATTCGTTTTCATTGGCGATGGCACGGACAAAGCGGGACTGCAGCAGGAGACCTCCCGGCGCGGAATTGCCAATGTGAGGTTTCTCGGGACGAAACCGGAAAGTGAAATGGCCGCGCTGCTTGCCTGCGGCGACGCGCTGCTGGTCCAGCTTCGCAACGATCCTCTTTTCTCCATCACCATTCCGTCCAAAACCCAGGCTTACCTCGCGTGTGGCAAACCGGTTCTTTGCGGAGTGAGGGGTGACGCCGCCCAAATCATCAAGGAGTCCGGGGCCGGTGTGATTTACGATTCCAGCGAGCCGGCGAGCCTTTCCGCCGCGGTGCGGACATTGCGGGCCATGCCGGCCGGCGAGCGGGAGGCGATGGGAAAACGCGGGCTGGAAACGTATCGCAAGAATTTTCAATTGTCCTCGGTCGTTTCCTGTTACGAGACCATTCTCCAGGAATTGGCCGGGGCTCGTCACAACACATGAAAACACTGGTTACTGGCGGCGCGGGATTCATCGGCTCAAACTTGGCTCGCCTGCTGTTGTCCGAAAATCACGAGGTCACTGTTCTGGACAATCTGAGCAGCGGCTATCGGGTCAATTTGCAGCCACTCGCGGACGCCCGCCTGGTGATCGGCGATGTGCGCGACGTTTCGACGCTGGAAACCGCGATGCGCGGCGCTGAGATGGTCTTTCACATGGCAGCATCCGTGGGCAACACTCGCTCCATCGAGCATCCCGTCATTGACGCGGAAGTGAATGTGCTCGGCACCTTGAATGTCCTGGAACTCTCGCGCCGGCTCGGCGTCAGGAAGGTGGTTTTCTCGTCGTCCGCCGGGATTTTCGGCGAGCTGAAAACGCTGCCGATCAAGGAGGATCACCCGGTGGAGCCGGATTCCCCCTACGGCGCCACCAAGCTGGGCGCCGAAAAGCTTTGCCTCGCTTACGCGAAACTCCATTCGCTGGAGGTGATTTGCCTCCGTTATTTTAACGTCTTCGGCGTCAACCAGCGCTTCGACGCGTACGGCAATGTGATTCCCATTTTCGCGCGCAAGCTGATCTTTCAAGAGCCCTTGACCATTTTTGGAGATGGCGGGCAGACGCGGGACTTTATCAATGTGGCCGACGTGATTCGGGCCAACTACATGGCGGGCTTGAACCGGGGAACAAGCGGGGCGTTCAATCTGGGCAGCGGGTCGGCAATCACCATTAATCGCTTGGTGACCCTGATGGAGGAGGCATCCGGTCTGAAAACGGCGGTGAGCCACGGTCCGCCCCGCAAAGGAGACGTCCGCGACAGTCTGGCTGATATTTCCGCTGTTCGCGAGGCAATTGGCTTCACGCCCGCGGTTGAGCTCGGCGCCGGCCTGAAAGAATATCTCGATTGGGCCAAAATGGCTTTCAAGGCCAGTGCC
>CAZMLP010000946.1:0-2409 GCA_964566745.1 uncultured Verrucomicrobiota bacterium
GAGCGATGAGGATGGTGTACGATAAAGTGCTTCCCTCAACATCACTGCCAGTGAGGGCAATCGGCAATGCCGTGTCCTCGACGGTTGTCAAGGTCTGGCCAAATGCGACGGGCGAGTCGTTCACCGGAGCCACGCTGATGACAAAGGTCTGCGCGACGCTGGTGTCCGTCCCTCCATTGGCAGTTCCGCCATCATCGTGGAGGCGGACCGTCACCGTAGCCGAGCCATTGGCGTTGGTGGCGGCGGTGTAGGTGAGCGCGCCGTTGGTGGAAATAGCGGGGGCGGCCAGGAACAACCCGGCATTGTCATTGGTCACCACAAAATCCACCGCTTGCCCGGCCTCGTTGGGGGGGCCAGCGTGAATCGCCATGGCCCAGTTCACGATCGTTTGCGGACCGGCATCCTCGAGGACCGTCTGGTCCGGCCCCTTCGTGAACTCAGGCGCGTCATTCACCGGCGTCACCGCGATGGTGAACGTCTGCGCGGCGCTGGTATCTACGCCGCCATTGGCATTACCGCCATTGTCGTGCAACTGCACCGTCACGACGGCGGAACCATTTGCGTCTGCCGCGGGCGTGAAGGTCAGCACCCCAGCAGCCGAAACCGCCGGCGCCACCGAGAACAACGCCGGGTTGTCCGTCGTCACGAGAAATTCGACCGTCTGTCCAGTTTCATTGGCCGGCCCGCTGGCGACGCCCGTCGCCCAGCCGCTCACCGTCTGCCCGCCGGCGTCCTCCAACGCAGTCTGATCCGCTCCCGCCGTGAAGACCGGCGGGTCATTCACCGCCGCCACGGTAATGCTCACGGTGGCCGGGTCGGAATCCAGAAAACCATTGTTCACTTTGAAGGTGAAGCTGTCGCTCCCGAAGAAATTTGTGGCCGGCAGATACGTGAGGTTGGGCACCGTGCCGCTCAAGGTGCCGTGGCCTGGCTGGGCCAGCACCGTGTATGTGAGCGATCCGCCACCTTGCGAGGAACCGGTCAGGACAATCGCTTGCGAGGTGTCTTCAACGGCCACGAGGTCCTGCGAGTTGGCCACTGGCGCAAATTGAACTGCGTTCACCGTGATGCTGAAAACCTGCGCCACGCTGGTGTCCACCCCGCCGTTGCTGGTACCGCCGTTGTCGTGAATCTGCACGGTCACACTCGCCACACCGTAAGCGCCAGTGGCGGGAGTGTAAGATAATATGCCGGACGCGGAAACGGCGGGGGCTGTGGAGAACAAGCTCGAATTGTCATTGGTGACGATAAAATTGACGGCTTGCCCGGACTCGTTTGCCGGCCCGGCCGTGATGCCCGTGGCCCAACCGGGGACCGTGTGCGCGCCCGAGTTCTCGTCCGCCACTTGGTCCGAACCGGCGACGAACGAAGGGGCGTCGTTCACCGCGGTGACGGTGATGGTAAAGGTCCGGGTGGCGCTCGTGTCCGCGCCGCTGTTGGCCGTCCCCCCGTTATCTTGGGCAGTAACGGTGACCGTCGCCGCCCCGTTCGCGTTCGGCGCCGGCCGGTAAGTTAGCGTGCCGTCGGGCGAAACGGCTGGTGGAATGGCAAACAAGGCCGAATTGTCGATGTTGACATCGAATGCGAGGGTTTGGCCTGACTCGTTGGCCGGCCCCTTCCTGATGGCGGTCGCCCAGCCCGTGACCGTCTGCAAATTTGCGTCCTCCAGCACCGCCTGATTCGCCCCGGCGTTAAACGATGGCGCGTCATTCACCGGGGTCACAGTAATCGTGACTGTCGCCGCCGCCGAGTCGAGTTGGCCATCATTGACTTTGAACGTGAAACTGTCAGAACCGAAAAAATTGGCGGCGGGCGCGTAGGTCAAATTGGGGGCGGTCCCGCTCAACGTTCCGCCGGTCGGAGACGCCAGCACCGTGTAGGTGAGAGCGGATCCCTCGGGATCGTTGCCGCTCAAAGTGATGGACAGCGAGTGATCCTCCAGCGTGGAAAGTGATTGCGCGCTCGCCGTCGGTGTCTGCCCGCCGCCGGTTGCCTGCCCGGCTCGAATCAGGCCCCCGCTGTTGAGCGTGAGCCGGTCACACGCCAGCGAGCCCACCAGAAGAGTGTTTCCGTTAACAATCACCGTCCCAGTGTTGGAGGTCGTCGCCGTGACGTTTGCATACAATCTCGAGCCGCTGTTCAACGTCACGCCGCCGTTGGCCACCTTTAATTGCAACCAGGATGGATTATTGGTGGAGCCGGCCTGGCCGTTGATCCAAATGCCGTTGGCGAGCGTCACGATAACCGGGCCAACCACCTGTAATTCTGACGTGCCGTTAAGGATCAAGTTCTGGAAATTGTAGCTGACCGGGGTTGTTCCGCCCGCCACACCCAGGACAAACCCGGAGCCGGCATTGGCCGTGAAATTCCGGTACGTTCCGGCTGGCACGCTGTACATGCCGGTGCTGC
>CAZMLP010000947.1:0-2172 GCA_964566745.1 uncultured Verrucomicrobiota bacterium
CGGCTCGAGAAGCTTTGCGGCGTGTGCCACATTGCCACTCGCTCGAAATGCGGCCTCGATCTGGGGTCGTTGCATGCCATTCTGAAAGGGGTTGACCGGGGCGCCGCTGTGATGCCCGGCCGGCCGGACGCCAGCAATCTCTACAAATTCCTGCAAGCCGGCTCCGATCCGCACATGCCTCCGAAAGGCAAACAATTGCCGGAGGAGGAAATCGAGCTGGTCAAAACGTGGATCCAAAAGATTCCGGTTGTGGACGGCTCAAGGCTGGCCGCCGCGACGAGTTCCCCCGCTGCCGCCTCGCCCGCTGCGCCCGCCAAACCGGCGCCCGCCTGGGTTCCCCCCGCGAGCATGCCGGTTCCGCGGGTCATTGACCGTTACCTCGAACTCGGCTGGCAGGAGCGTGGAGTGAAGCCAGCCCGGGTGGTGGATGACGCCGGTTTCGCCCGGCGCGTTTATCTCGATCTCGCCGGTCGCATTCCGATGCCCGCGGAACTGGATCGTTTTGAGCGTGGCGGACGCGACCGCCGGGCCAGGCTCGTGGATGAATTGCTGTCCGGCGAGGAATACGTCACCCGGATGCGCGAGGTGTTTGACGTGGTGCTCATGGGACGACGGGGTGACAAATTCGAGGACGAGCGCCAGCAGTTTGGCTGGCATGCTTTTCTGGAGGACGCCTTTCGCCGGAACCGCCCGTGGAACGAGGTCGTCCGCGAATTGATCGTGGCGCGCCCCGTCGGGCCGGCGGAAAAGGGCGCGATTTGGTATCTCTACGAGCGCCAAAACAACGCCCAGGCCATCGCCGAGGCGGTCGCGCCCGTGGTGTTCGGCCTGCAAATCAAGTGCGCCCAATGCCATGACCACATGATCGCCCGCGAGATCAAGCAGGCGCACTATTGGGGCATGGTCGCCGCGTTCAACCGGTGCAAGAATGTGGATTATCCGGGCGGCAAGGGGATCAGCGAGTCCGCCGTTGGCGGTTTCGTCAGCTTCGCCAACCTGAAGAAGGAGTCCCAACCCGCTCACCTCACTTTTTTCAACGGTCGCCGGGTGGACGAGCCCTGGCCAAAGCCGGACGAGAAGGAAGTCGATTCCGCGGACAAATATCTCGTTCCGCCGCCGGGGGAAAAGGAACCGGCCAAGGCGCCGAGTGTGCCGAAATTCTCCCGGCGCGAGGCCCTCGCGGACGCCGTGACGCGCGACAATCCGTTGCTCGCCCGCGCGATGGTGAATCGCGTCTGGGCGCTGGTTTTCGGCCGGGGGATCGTTCACCCCGTCGAGCTGATGGACTCCAAGCACGCGCCCAGCCACCCGGAGTTGCTGGACTGGCTGGCTCGTGATTTTCAGCAAAGCGATTACGATGTGCGGCGGTTGATTCGCAACCTGATGCTCACGCGGGCGTATCAACTCGATTCCCGGCACGGACGGCAAGCTGCGCGCGCCTTCTCGCGTCACGGGGTCGCCTTGGCGAAATCGGCGTCGCCAAAACCCGCCCTCGCGCAACCGGATTCCTTTTCCCGCGCCCTCGACAAGCCGCTCTCCGCCGAGCAGTTGTATCGCTCGCTGTTGGTCGCCACCGGGAATCAACCCGCCGCCGATGGCAAGGTGGTTGGACGCGAGGCAAAAGACTTTCGGCGCGCCGTCGTCGCCCAGTTCCCCGATCTTTTCCAGACAGATTACAACGCCTCGCTGCAACAGGCCCTTTTCCTCTCGAACTCTCCGCTCATCGACGATTTGTTGAAACCGCGGGGCCAAAACCTCACCGCGCGGTTGCTGGCAATGGGCGATCCGGAGGACCGTGTTCGAGCGGCGTTTCTGCAAATCTTCAGCCGCGAACCGGACGCGGATGAGTTGCAAACCGCGACCCGTTATCTCGCGGCTCATCCGGCGAGCGACGGCGTGCGCGAGTTCGTCTGGGCATTGCTCACGAGCGCGGAATTTCAGGTCAACCACTGATAATCGGGAGCGATTTCCACCACTCAAATCCTGCTGTGCCTTTGCTCGAATGACCCATGCCGGATTCCGAATGACGAGAGAAATCCTAGAGCAGTTCAAGAAAGACTGTAGCCGTTCGGAGCGAGGATTTTCGGGGCCTGACGAGGCTTTGGCGAGGAAGCATGCCCGCAGGGGCCTGTGACTGAGCCGAAACGAAGTCAGGCCGCGAAAAGACCGCTC
>CAZMLP010000948.1:0-7251 GCA_964566745.1 uncultured Verrucomicrobiota bacterium
TCCACCAGCAGCAGGGCGGCAAGCAATCCGGCCACGCCCAGAAGTTTGGCGAGGCGTTTTGCGGGAATCCCGGCGGCATACATCATGGCCAGGCCGGTGGGGAACAACACGAGCGCGGAACCAAGGTCCGGCTCGGCCATCACCAGCAGAAAGGGCAGGCCGATCATCGCCAGGGCCTTCCAAAAGACGCCGGGCAATCGTAGCTCGTCCGCCGGGCGGCTGAGGAAATGGGCCAGGGCGAAAATGAGCGACAATTTTACAAACTCGGAGGGCTGGAATTGGTAAAAGCCAAAATCAATCCATCGGCGCGCGCCGAGAACCTTCTTCCCGATGAAGGGCAGCAGCACCGCCACGAGGGCAATGATGGTGAGCCAGTAGGCGACCAGCGACCAGCGGCACAGGATGCGATAATCGACCGCGCAGATGCAAACCGCCACGAGACTGCCAAAAACATAGTAGCCCACCTGGGTGACGATACGGTGCCGATACCACACCGTGCCGTTTAACTGGTCGGTCGCGGCGGTGGCGCTATAGATGAACAGGCCGCCAATGATCATCAAGCCGAGCAAGCCAAGGAGGAGACCCCAATCAAAGCGAGTGTGACGGACGTTGAGGCTGGACTCGTACATGTCAGTTATTGGAGACCACGTTGCGAGTTTTGCCCGGCGGATTCTGTTCCCGTTTTTGAATCCCCTCGTAAATCTTTCGCGCCACCGGAGCGCAAGTTCCGCCGCCCGAGCTGCCGCTTTCCACGATGACGATCACGGTGTAGCGCGGCTGGCTCAACGGCGCGAAAGAGGCGAACCACGTCATGCGGTCCACCACGTGTCCGTTCTCCTTGATCTCGGCCGTGCCCGTTTTACCGCAAATATCCATGCCGTGAACCTCGGCCGCCTTGCCCGTGCCCATTTCCCCGTTGTCCCCCTCGGCGCTGACGTCGGCCCGCATGGCCGCATGGACCGTGGCCAAATTCTCCGGGCGGAAATGCAGCTGCCGGCGCACGCGACCGGCGGGAAATGTCTCGGTCTGCGCTTCGGTCAAATGCTCGGGGGGAACGAGTTTTTGCACCAGCCGGGGCCAAAAAACGGTCCCACCGTTGGCCACGGCGGAAATCATCACGGCGGCTTGCATGGGCGTCATCGTGATTTCCTGGCCAATGCAAACATTGGCGACGTTCCCCGGGGACCAAACGCCAAGCTTGTCTTTGTATTCGGGAAATTCTCCACGCACCTCTTGGGTGAGCGGCAGGTCGGTTTTCTCGCCCAGGCAAAACTGGTGTCCCAGGGCCAGCAGCTTCTCCGCTCCGAGCATTAATCCGTAGTGGATAAAGTAGGAATTCGAGGACTTGATGAACGCGCGCTGAAAATCAAAATCGCCATCCGGGGCAAGATCTTTGATGGGGCGTTTGCCCAGCATGTAGGGGCCGTGCTTGGTGTAGATGTCGTTAGCCGTCATTATGTTTGCCTCCAAACACGCCAGGCCGGTGACGATTTTGAAGATCGACCCGGGATTGTACGCGCCCGCCACCGCGCGATTAATTTGCGGGGCCAGGCGGGAATCGTCGAGACGTTCCCAAACTTCGTCCGTGATGCGAGCCAGAAACACGCTCGGGTCATAAGCGGGCGAGGAAACCATCGCCAGCACATCGCCATTGCGCGCGTCCATTACCACAACGGCGCCGCGGGTGTCCTGGCCGCTGGCGCGCAACGCCGCCTCGGCGTCCTTTTGCAGCGCGAGATCGATTGTGAGCCACACGTCGTAACCTGGCTGCGCCTCGGCCACGAGTTGCTCCTCCTGGCGATAGAGCACGTTGTTGATAACGATGGATTTCACGCCCGGTGTGCCGCGAAGTTGCTCGTCGAATTTTCCCTCGATGCCGGTCTCGCCGCGATAGTCGAGCATCCGGTATTGAAAGTTGTCCTCCTCGTCGTCACTGCCGTCGAAGTCGCGTTTGACGTGCCCCAAGACATGCGTCGCCAGGGATTGGTACGGGTAGTAGCGCAACGGTTGAATGTCGAGGTCCATCCCCGGAATGGGGGCGCCCATTTCCATGAACCGCGCGATTTGTTGCGGTTGCAGGTCGCTCAGCACCGTCAACGGGTAGGAGCGCGAGCGGTCATAGTGAGCGGCGAATTTTTGCTCGGGAAAATCGAGCTTCATCCCGAGCAAGGCTGAAAGCCGGGCAACCGAGTTGCTCGCCGCCTGGTAGCGGCCTTGACGTTTCAACATGTCCGCGACGGCGTTGGTGAGTTTGATTCCCGGGTTCTTTTGCAGGTAATCCGCCTTCAAGAGCGAGTATTGCTGCTCGAATTGTTTGCGCAGACCGTCGAGATAGAGGTTGACGGCATAGTTCGCGCGATTGTCCGCGAGCGCGACGCCATTGCGGTCCCGAATTTTTCCACGAACCGACGGGAGGCGCACCAGGCGCACCGACTGCGTCTGCTGGCTGGCCTGGTATTTTTTCGCGGAGACGATTTGCACACGCCAGAGGCCGACGAGCAAAATCACCAAGCCGAGCAGGATGCTGAAGGACAGCACCTGCAATTGGCGGTCGCCTTTGCGAAGTTGGTCAACGACGAGCATCGTGAACTGGGCCGCGCTCGATCACGCGATCCGGGCGAAAGCTGGTTTGGACAAGCTGGGGGTGGCCGAACGCGCGGTTGATCGCGTCGAACAGCCGGAAACAAACCGGCGTGAGCGCGCCGCCCGCCGCCCCCATGACGAGCAATTGCCAGGCGGTTTCCCAACCGAACAAGGGGGTTTGCCGGGTGGCGACGAGAATCATCAAGGTCATCACCGGCACCCCGACGCAGGCGAAAAAACCGACCACGAATTGCGCGTAAGCCTGGTCCCGTAAAATCAAGTCGCGGCAATACTGCACAAGGATGCCAGCGGCGAAGAGCGGCAGAACGGTGACGCCCAGGGGATTCATGCTGAGCGAGTCGAACCACAGCCCGCCGCAAGCGGCCAGCAACGCGAGTGTGGAAACGCCACTGCTCAACGCTGTGTAAACAACGAGGGCGGGCAACAAATCGACCTTCGCCCCAAGCCAGCGCCGGGACGCGTCAAAATGCGCCTCGGCGAAGACCGCGAAAAACGCTGTCAGCAAAATGGCAATGACGTTGAAGCGGTTCACTTGCCTTTGCCGGATGGCGGGGGTTGAGAGGGCGACCGGGGATCCTTGAGTTGCATGACCACCCAAACCTCCTCCAGTTGGTTCAAATTGGCCGCGAGAATCACGCGCGCCTCCTGGTAGAGGCCGTGACCCACGCTGCGGATGTCCGCGAGTTTGCCGATGACAATTCCCGGCGGAAAATCCATTCCCAAACCGCTGGTGACAATGCGCTGGCCCGCCTTGATCTCCGGATTCATCGGGAGATACGTGAGGTCCACCATTTGGTAATCGAAGACGCCGGGCGAGGAGCCGGTGATGACGCCGGTGTTGTCGCGGGTTTCTTGAACCAATGCCGAGACGCGGCAATTCGGATCGCCCAGCAGCACCACGCGCGACTGGGCCAGCTCGACTTCCGCCACCTTGCCGACCAAACCCTCCCCCGTGATCACGGGCAGGTTGGGTCGCAAACCGTCGCGCGCGCCGAGATCAATCAAGATCATGCGCCACCAGTTGGCGGGATCACGACCGGCCACGCGCGCGAGTTTGACGGGCCACGGCAGTTTGTTCGGCAAGCCGGTGGCGATTCGCAGTCGCTGGTTTTCCCGCCAGACCTCCTGGTTTTGGCGGGCCTCCTCTTGCAGCCGGAAATTCTCGCGCCGGAGGTACTCCAATTCCTGGACCAATGCCTTTCGGGGCGTGAGCGCGTTTCCCGCCTGCTCGGCGGCTTGATGGGAAAGTCCGACGAGGCCGAAGAGCGGGAGGAAAAGGCTGCTGATGGCGAGCTTGGCGGACGCGACAACGCGCGGGGGGAGATTGAGGACAATCGCCACCAGCAACACCACCGCGACCAGCGCTATCAAATGCGGCCTTCTAAACATTTATTCACCCCGGCAACAACTCGAGGCGAACGCAAAACTAAGTGCGGCTTGAGGAGGCCACGCGCTTGAGAAATTGGAGTTCTTGCAACACCCGGCCGGTCCCCTCGGCCACGGCCGTCAGGGGATCATCGGCAATATGCACCGGCAAGCCGGTGGCCTGCGCCACCAGCCGGTCAATGCCGCGCAACAACGCGCCGCCGCCCGCCATGACGATCCCGCGGTCCACCAAGTCGGCGGACAGCTCGGGAGGGCAGCGCTCCAAAGTGAGATGAATCGACTCCAAAATGCTTTGCAGAGGCTCTTTCAAGGCATCGCGTATCTCATGGGAGGTGATGGTGATGGTCTTGGGCAAACCCGATCCCAAATCACGCCCTTTGACCTCCAGGGTCAACTCCTGCTCCAATTGAAACGCGGAACCAACGCGGATTTTGATTTCTTCCGCCGTGCGTTCGCCAATCATTAGGTTGTGGGCTCGCTTCATGTGCGCCACGATCGTCTCGTCAAACTCGTCCCCGCCAACGCGAAGACTTTTGCTGAAGACGATGCCGGCCAGCGAGATAATCGCTATCTCGCACGTGCCGCCGCCAATATCCACGATCATGTTGCCCGCCGGCTCGTGCACCGGCAGGCCAACACCAATGGCCGAGGCCATTGGTTGCTCGATCAAATAAACCTCGCGCGCCCCGGCATGGGTGGCGGAATCCTTGACCGCGCGCTTCTCGACTTCCGTGATGCCGGAAGGAACAGCGACGACGACGCGGGGGGCAATGAGCTTGCGATGGTGAACCCGTTGAATGAAATGTCGCAGCATCGCCTCGGTGATTTCAAAATCAGCGATGACGCCGTCCTTCATGGGACGAATGGCGACGATATTGCCGGGGGTGCGGCCAAGCATTCGCTTGGCCTCCTCACCGACGGCGAGAACGTTTGTGGTGCCCGCTTGGATGGCCACCACGGAGGGTTCACGAAGCACGATGCCCTGGTCGCGGACGTACACCAAGGAATTCGCAGTGCCAAGGTCGATTCCAATGTCGTTGGAAAACAGGCCTTTAATTTGCGCGAACATGAGTTGAGCCTAGCACGGGCCATTAGTAAGAGTCTGCCTCCCATAAGGTCAAGATTATTAACCCGGTATGCGGCTTTGGGTGCTCTTGACGGAGGCTAAGCAGTAAAAAAATCTCAGAATTGGCCAATTTTGGAGGAATTTGGCGGCAAACTGGGGTTGAATTGAGTCTTTTTCACGCATTTTGCACTGGTTAACGATAAAGCGAAGATTGGTACCAGAGGGAGCGTTGGTGGGGTAAAGTGGTGGCCGGGATGTCGCCACCAATAGCGTCCCAAGTAAGGCGGGTGGGCAACGAACAGATGAAAAAGGACAAGATAATGGTTGACCCAAGTGGGTTAATATGTCATGAAGTGGGGCGTTGTGGGAGATAGGTGTGCGTTTAGGACGCGGCTCCACAGCTATGACATCAACTGACTCCATTGGCGGGACCGTTTACAGCGGCACTTTTCGTCACGGTGTGGACGAGAAGCGTCGTGTCCAGGTCCCTGCCGATTGGCGACCAGCAGAGTCGAGTGTTGCGCTTACATTGATGCCTTGGCCCAAGCACCAGGCGGGCACTTGCCTCCGCGTGCTTCCTCCAAGCCAGTTGGCAAAGATGATGAGCGAGTTGGACGCGATGCCCAACAGCGATCCCAAGAAGCCGATGTTGAAGCGATACATTGGCAGCGAGTCCATTCAAGTCACGGTGGACAAGGCGGGACGCATTTGCATTCCGGCTGACAAGGCTGAGAAGGCGAGCATCTCCGGCGAGGCCATGCTGGTTGGATGCCTTGACCGGTTCGAGATTTGGTCCCCGGAACGTTACGAACAGATGAAGAAGATCGACGAGGTGCTCTCCGCCGAGGCCTTCCAAATGATGGAGTAACCATGAGCCTGATCCAATTCTTGAGCGTGAACCAAACCTTTAAAAACGTCAGCGAGGACGCCGGTCCGTACCAGATGGCGGGAGCGGGCTATCTGCCCAAGTTCAATGAGGTGAAAACAGCGGTCGAGCCGGAAGTCGCCGCGGCCACCGCTCCGCAAAAGGATTTGTTTGATGTCGATGCTCCGCGCAAGGCGGTGATTGCGCCGGTGGAACCTCTTTTCGTCCCGAACCACCCCGTGGAGAAGGCCGGGTCGGTCGTGTCCACGCCAGTTGCGATTCAGGCTGCGGAGGCCGCGATTCCGGCTGTGGAGGCCGCGGCTCCGGCGTCGCCTCCCAAAGCGCGTCGTAACGGGCAGGGCGAACTCTCTTTGGACGCGGTGAAAGTGATCCGCAATGACCTGAGCAACACGGATGTGATGGTGCTTTCCCGCCCCGTGAGCGCGCCAGAGCCGCAAATGGCGTTGCCGTTTAACGCCGCGAAGGCCCCGGCGCCGGCGACCAATTCCACCTGGGGGCGGTTTGTGGGGCGTTTGTTTTTGTCGGGACGCGCGCGCTCCTAACCACGCCCATGCAACGTGCCATCTTTCGCCCATCAATCCGTACTGGTCTCGGAGGTGTTGGCAGCGTTGCAACCGTCGCCCGGACGGCGGTACGCCGACGGCACGGCCGGTGGGGGTGGGCACGCGTGGGCCATCTTGCGGGCGAGCGGGCCGGATGGCTCGCTGTTCGGTTTGGATTGCGATTCCGCGGCGATTGAGGCTGCGAGAGAGAGATTGGCGGAGTTCGCGGGGCGGTTCCAGTTGGCGCGGGACAATTACGCGAACCTGGCGCGGTGGTTGCCCCCCGCGAGTTGCGACGGTGTGTTGCTGGACTTGGGTGTCAGCTCGCCGCAACTGGACTGGCCGGAGCGCGGGTTCAGTTTTCAGCACGACGGGCCGCTCTCGATGCGGATGGACCAGGATCCAGCGCGGACGGCGGCCAAGCTGGTGAACGAGGCCGGCGAGGCGGAACTGGCGCGGATTTTTTGGCAGTACGGTGACGAGCCGGACGGGCGACGACTGGCGCGGGCGATTGTGAAAGAGCGGACGGGCCGGCCGTTCGCGACCACCGGGCAACTGGCCGAGCTGGCGGAACGGGTGAAGCGGCGGGGCGGCGGGCGCACGCATCCCGCCACGCGGATGTTCCAAGCGCTACGGATCGCGGTGAACGACGAGCTGGGCAACTTGGAGCGCGGGCTGGCCGCCGCGTTCACGGTGCTCAAGCCGGCAGGGCGGCTCGCGGTGATCTCGTTCCATTCGCTCGAGGACAGGATCGTGAAGCGCTTCCT
>CAZMLP010000949.1:0-4281 GCA_964566745.1 uncultured Verrucomicrobiota bacterium
CGCGGCATTGCGAAGGAAGATGTGGAGCGCGGCATGGTGCTGGCGAAGCCCGGCTCGATCAAGCCGCACATGAAGTACAACGCGGAAGTGTATGTGCTTTCGAAGGAGGAGGGTGGCCGTCACACGCCGTTCTTCACCAATTACCGCCCGCAATTCTACTTCCGCACGAGCGATGTGACCGGCACAGTCAAGTTGCCGGCGGGTGTCGAGATGGTGATGCCGGGTGACAATGTCTCGGTGGAGATCGAGTTGATCGCCCCGGTGGCCATGGAAAAGGGCCAGCGTTTCGCGATTCGCGAGGGCGGTCGCACAATCGGGGCGGGTCGCGTGAGCGACGTGGTCTCGTAAATCAAGTTTAACGGGCAATGGAGTGCGGGGCGGATGCCCCGCCTCCGTTTTTTCGTCGCCAAGCTTGGCGGTTTGGCGGCGGGACGACTCGGCGGCGCTTAGGGCGTTAGCTCAATTGGTAGAGTAGCGGTCTCCAAAACCGTTGGTTGGGGGTTCAAGTCCCTCACGCCCTGCCAGCCGGCCAGTGAATTTCGGGGCCGGAGGGGTGGCAGAGTGGTCTATCGCGACGGTCTTGAAAACCGTTATGGCTTAACGGCCATCGGGGGTTCGAATCCCTCCCCCTCCGCCAATGAAGTGATTGTTGTTGTGAAGAACTTAAGTCTATTCATCTGGATCGCCGTGGTCGGCGCGCTGGTCGGTTTCGCCTGGCGCAAGGGCTACCTCATGCGCATCTCGGAATATTTGGCCGAGACGCGCGAGGAGTTGCGGAAGTGCGCCTGGCCGTCCACCGATGAGTTGAAGGGGTCCACGGCGGTGGTGATGGTCACCATCCTGTTGTTGACCGCTTTCACTGTGATTGTGGACTTGGTGATCACCCAGTTCGTCCGTTGGATCGTGTAAACCACCATTAGCGACGTCATGAAAAGCCAGTGGTTTGTCATCCATACGCTGTCCGGCCAGGAGCAGAAGGTCAAGGACAGCATCGAGAAGCGCCTCAAAGCCGAGGAAATGACCGATTTCATCAAGGAAGTCCTGGTGCCGATGGAGAAGGTGGCCGAGGTCCGCAACGGCAAAAAGACGGTCACCACGCGCAAGCTTTATCCGGGTTACGTCTTTATTGACATGGTCCTGCTGGACGAGAACTCCCGGATTGTGGAGAAGCCCTGGTATTTCATTCGCGACACCCAGGGCATCATCGGTTTTGTCGGCGGCGAGCGGCCCTCTCCGACGCCGCAGGAGGAGATTGACTCGATCAAGAATCAGATCTCGGACTCGGAGGATCACGAGAAACCGAAGATCAGCTTCGAGGTGGGCGAGACGATCAAGATCAATGATGGTCCGTTCCTTAATTTCAGCGGCGTGATCGAGGAAATCGAGCCGGAGCGCGGCAAGATGAAGGTCACGGTCAATATTTTCGGCCGCAACACCCCGGTGGAATTGGAGTACTGGCAAGTCGAAAAAGCGTGATTCGGTGGCTGGCGCCCGTTGCCAGTTGTCTCGGGCGCGGCGTCCCATATTTTAAATTTCTATGGCTAAGAAAGTTACTGGACAGATCAAATTGCAAATCCCCGCCGGCCAGGCGAACCCCGCGCCGCCGGTCGGTCCTTCGCTCGGTCAGCATGGCGTCAACATCATGGCGTTCTGCAAAGAGTTCAACGCCGCGACCAAGGACCAGGGGGGCATGGTGATTCCGGTCGTAATCACCGTTTACCAAGACAAGTCTTTCACTTTCATCACCAAGTCGCCGCCCGCGTCGGTGCTGCTGAAGAAGGCCGCTGGCATCGCTTCCGGCTCCAAGACGCCGAACAAGGACAAGGTGGGCAAGGTCACGCGCAAACAGGTGCTGGACATTGTCAAGCTCAAGTCCAAGGACATGAACGCGACCAGTGAGGAAGCCGCCTTCCGGGTCATTTCCGGAACCGCCCGCAGCATGGGCATTGAAGTTGTCGGATAAAAATCAACCCAGCGGGAGAGCCGCAAGCTCGCCAATACCGCGCCAAACAAATGCCAAGCAAACGATTCAAGAAAGCCCTCGAGCAGGTTGACGCCAGCAAGCAATACCCGCTGAAGTCCGCCGTCGAGATTCTCGCCAAGTTCCCGAAGGCCAAGTTCAACGAGACTGTCGAGGTCGCGTTCCGCCTCGGAGTCGATCCCAAGCAGTCGGACCAAATGGTCCGCGGCACGGTCCCGCTACCGCACGGCAGCGGCAAGACCGTCCGCGTGCTGGTGTTCGCCAAGAACGGGGCCGCCGCCGATGCCGCCCGCGCCGCCGGCGCCGAGCACGTTGGCTATGACGAGTTGATCAAGAAGTGCAATGAGGGCTGGGCTGATTTTGACGTGGCCATTGCGACTCCCGAGGCGATGGTCGAGGTGCGCAAGCTGGGCAAAGTGCTGGGACCGCGCGGTTTGATGCCGAATCCGAAGACCGGCACCGTCACCGAGGACACCGCCAAGGCGGTCAGGGAAGTGAAGGCTGGCCGGGTCGAGTTCAAGACCGACAAGGCGGGCAACGTTCACGTTCCGGTGGGCAAGGCGGCATTCACCCCGGCGCAGTTGCTGGACAACGCGCGCGTGGTGGTCGAGGCGGTCGCGAAAGCCCGACCCTCCAGCGTGAAGGGCATTTACATCCAAAGTTGCTCGATCTCCGCGACGATGAGTCCGGCGGTCCGCATTGACGTCCGGGAATTCCTGGCCTGAGGCAACGCTTACTAACCTTTAAAATTTCCCGAACATGCGTGCCGAGAAACAATTCATCAGCAAAGATTACGTTGACCGCCTGAACAACTCGCCGTTCTTCCTCGTGGTGGATTACCGGGGATTGACGGTCGCCCAGTTCACCGAGCTGCGCAAACGCCTCGTCAAGGCTGGCTCCGAGGTTCACGTCGTCAAGAACTCGATTTTCCGCATTGCGGTCAAGCAAGCCGGTCTCGGCGATCTGACGGGCGCTTTGGCGGGTCAAATCGCGGTTGTCACGGGCAAAAAGGACGTCTCCGCCGCCTCGAAGGTGATGAAGTCGTTCCAAGCCGAGTTCGACAAGCCGAAGTTGCAATTCGGCTACTTGGGCAATAAACGGCTGGAGATTGCGGAAGTGCAAGCCTTGGCCGAGCTGCCCTCGATTGAGGTTCTGCGCGGCAAGTTGCTGGGCGTGCTGCAGGCGCCGGCCAGCCAATTGGTTCGCCTCTTGGGCACCCCGGCCAGCCAACTGGCGCGAGTGTTGCAAGCACGGGCGGACAAAGAGCAACCGAAATAACCGGCGGTCATTTTCTTTTCGGCTTCGCCCAGCCAGGCGGGGCCGGGATAAACAACAAACAATAGCAAAGTAAATCGTCGGCTTGCGGGCCGTGAGCATAATCCATCCGTGGCCGCGGATGACGACGAGACGAAAGGCAACATGGCTGATATAGCGAAGATCGTGGAAGAATTGAGCGGATTGACCATCATCGAAACCGCTGACCTCGTGAAGCAACTCGAGGCCAAGTGGGGCGTCAGCGCGGCGGCTCCGGTCGCGGTCGCGGCGGCTCCGGCTGGCGGCGGCGGTGGCGGCGCGGCGGCTCCGGCCGCGGAGGCGAAGACCTCCTTCGACGTCATTTTGGCGTCGGTGCCGGCGGACAAGAAGATCGCCGTCATCAAGGCGGTCCGCGAGGTCAAGGCCGGCTTGGGCCTGGCCGAGGCGAAGGCGCTTGTCGAAGGCGCTCCGAAGCCCGTGCTCGAGGGTGCCAACAAGGCTGACTCCGACAACGCCAAGAAAAAGCTCGAGGAAGCTGGCGCCAAGGTCGAGGTCAAGTAATAATGAGTTATGCTTGCGGGTGGCGGGGATTGAACCCCCGTCACCCCTTGCCTGTCAGGTAATCACGTAGTAATACTTACAAACTGGAAGCTGCTACTGAAACAGGCGAATTTTTTAACAGGCGGAACAGTCAAAATGCCGGTCGGCCTTGGGGAGTGCGGGGCCTCCGGCACTGTGTCGTTTGGACAATTAAACCGTCCGGCCCGCCGCCGGACAATCTGTAGAGGTCAAAATGCCATCGCGAGCCACTGAAAGAATCAACTTCGGAAAGATCAAAGAAGTCATCGTCCCGCCGAATTTGATCGAGGTGCAGATCAATTCGTACCGCGAGTTCCTCCAAGCCGAGGTTCCGCTGTCCAAGCGTAAAAACTTGGGTCTGCAGGCTGTCTTCACCGAGGTCTTTCCCATCGAGAGCTACGATGGCAAGACCGTGCTGGATTTTCACAGCTACGAGATTGCCGACCCGAAGATTGACTGGCTGGAGT
>CAZMLP010000950.1:0-4753 GCA_964566745.1 uncultured Verrucomicrobiota bacterium
CGCTCATATCCACGAGGGCAATCCCCCCAGGCAATTTCAAATTGGTGACCGCCCTTCCAAGACCTTCGTCACGGAAAGTTTTCCCGTGGAGGGCGAGGCGTTGTTGGGCCGTTTCAAAGCGGGACTGGAAACGTTGCTGGAACCGGAACGGGCCGCGGTATTGCTCCAACAAGCGAATAGCCTGATCCTGGAACAATTGAATGATTTCGGCCGGCGCACCCGGGACGAGACGGTCGCTTTTGGACCCGGCAAAAACATCAGCCGCTGGCGCGCCAGCCGTGGTCCCGGCGAATCCGAGTTTTCCTCTTGGATGAACACATCGGGTCCTTTTGGCCCGGACAACGTGCCAGCCATTTTTCGTGACTCGGTCGCCGCTTGGAACGCGCAAAACTCCTCCGCCGCCAACTCCCCATGAGCAACTTGATTCTCGCCTCCCTTCTCCTGGTCTCGACCGGGGTTCTTTGTGTCACGCGCCACTGGCGTCACGCGAATTTGGCCGCCGAGAACCGCCGGTGGGCGGGCGAGCTTTCCGCCGCCCAAGCCAGCCTTACCGCGGCCGCCGGCAATCTTGCCTCCTTGCGACGCCGCCAGGACGCCCGGCGCGCGGAACTCCAAGTGGCGGAACGGGACGCGACCGTGGCGCGCGAGGAACTGGACGGGCAGTTACGGGAATTGACCCGTGACAAGGAAGGCGCGTGGCCCAAATCCAAATCCTATTTTTACCTGCGCAAACAGGCGCTGGCCGTGATCGGTTACCGCCCGATCACCGAGGATGGGCATTTGGACCCCGTGGCCGCCCGGCTCTTTGGACTGACTTCCGGCGAGCAACGGCAAGTGGATGATTTGTACCAGGCTTTTGGAGACGGAATTCGCAAGCTCCAACTGGAGCGAGCCGAACGGCAGCCGGTTGATCCCGCGAAGGACACCCCGGATCGCCGGGAGGTAGTCTATAAAATCCCCGTGCTCGCGCCGGAGGTGGCGGGGTTGCGGCAAAACTTCGAGCAATCACTGGCGGGAACCTTGGGCGAGGAGCGCGCCGGTTTGCTTCTGGAGCGGGTGCGCGACTGGCTGCGCGAGGAGTCCGATCACGCGGAGAACGAGGTGAGGTTGCTCAGCCTGGAGGCCGAGCGGGACGAGAAGGGGCGGGTGGAGCATTACCTTCGGGAGGCGATTCCGGCCAACGGCTCGTTCACCAGAATGAGCGTGAAGTTCCCTCCGGAACCGGCCACGGCCCTTTGGCCCTACCGCCACCTGTTTGGCACGGAACCGCTCCTCCCGATCCCGCCGGGACAGCAATGAGCGGACGAGCGAAACCCGTTCACGGGTGCACCGATGGAGAGCCAAGCGTCGCGCTGACCACGCGCACCGCCAGAAACAGCCCGGCTTTGCCCGGCTTCTCGGCGAGCAGGCCAATGATGCCACCGCACGCCAAAAAGGGCGGGCGTGGAGTGGTGACCACCAAGGTGATATTAAGCGAGGGGTGATTGTTCAGGTGCAGGGTCATGGGGATCTCGTAGATCGGCAGGTCTTCCGTCAAGCCCCACGCGGAGGCCTTCGAGGAACTGCGACGCGCGCCATGCCAATTGAACTGCACGGAGCTGACGCCGAGGTTCGCCACGAGGGAAAACACCGACGGCCGGTCCACCACCTCGAAAAGGATGCTGGAGAGATTGTCGCTTTGTTGGACGATGCCAAAGTAGGAGAGCAGCGCGGGAAAAGACCCGCCCAAGGCCCGCTCCTGAGCGGTGGTCAGATTCAACTCCTCGCCGTGCTCCCTGGTGGCGGCGATTTCCTCCTCGCTAAAGCGGGACGTCCCCGAGCGAAAGGGAACCTTGCGTTTCGGTCGCGGAGGCATCCGGGAGACGGCCGCCGCCGCCTCGTCCAAACCGAGTCCGAGATGCCCCTTGTCGAGGCTGATCTTTTTGGTGTCGTCGATAATCTTCGGAGGCTTGCCCTTGGCCTCGACAAATGGCCCCGCCGAGCGCATCGAGACGGGGACGGGCAGAGAGGGAAAATCGAATTGATGACCCAGGGTGTTGTAGATTGTCATGCTCCCCTTGTTCGTGGCCGGCAAGCCGGTGACGAGCGGGCGCAGCAACCACTGGGATTCCTGGCCGTTGGCTTTGTGCAGGGCAACCAGCACAACCACCGAGTCGCCCGGCCCCATCGCGTCCGTGGGCGCGACCGGGTCAAATTTGCCGAGCGCGATGTGGTTGGCTCCCGCAAAGGCCGCGGTGGCCACGTTCGGAATCACGGCCAGAATACGCGACGCGGCGTTGGTGGAGGCGTCGGCGGCGGCGATGCATTGGCATACTGCCGGGAGAAAGACCAGGACCCCCGCCACAAGCGAGGCAAATCCTGGCAGACGCAGGGGGGACGGCAAATTGCTCACAACGGCAAACCTAATTTCGGCGCGCTGGCCGGGGTCAGGGGGTTTTGCTCAAAAGCGCCCGCCTCGACGCGTCCACGCCAGTCCGTGATTAACCCGAGCAGACCGGCCACATCCGCTTGCTCGTGCCTGGACGGAAAGCGGGCGAGGTTGGCGTGCGCGAGGTTGAACAACGCCACCGCCGGGCGCAGCCGGTTTTTCTGAAGATGGACAAACGCCCCGGCCAATTGGATCAATCCTTTGTAAAAAAGATCGTTGGGACCGCCCCGGCTGGGCAGCCAAAGCTCCTCGAGCACGTCATGCGCCTCGTAGAAGAGTTGCTGGTTGAAGCAATGGAAGTAACCGGTGTAATGCGCGTCAAACGGTCCCCTCCCGCACTCCGCGATGAGGGCGGCGATTTTCGCGCTCTTTTTGCTCACGAGACGAGTCTAGGCCAGAAGGAACCTACTCGTCGAGCGCCGCCCCTGACAGCCCTTTTGAAAAACTAAGGATGCCGCCGTTTCGCCCAAAACCACGCGCCCAAAGCCAAAATTCCTCTTAGCGGCGGCAGCCACAGCTTTTTAACGGGCTGCCAAATAACTTTCTGGAAATCGGGTTTCTGTGTGGTACGCTAAATCTTATGTTACGAGACAATGGCTCGCACCGGGCGGGCGAAGTGGCGGAGGTGGACTCTCCGGCGAAGGCCAAGCTGCACGACGAGCAAAGCACCCGCGACCACCGCGAGTTGCGCATCGACAAGGTCGGGGTCCGCGGCCTGCGGTTCCCCATCCAGATCAGCGACAAGGCGCGCGTGTACCAAAACACCATCGCGACCATCGGCATGTATGTCGATCTGCCCAAGGAATTCAAAGGCACCCACATGAGCCGGTTCATCGAGGTGCTGAACGCGCACGGCAGCATGGTGCATGTGAACAACATCGAGGACATTTTGTTCGCCATGCAGGCCAAGCTCAAGTCGGCCACCGCCCACCTCGAGATGGAGTTCCCCTATTTTCTGACGAAAAAGGCCCCGGTCACCGGGCAGGAAAGCGTGATGGATTACACGGCGCGTTTTGACGCGACGGCGTGCGGCAACGAAATCGACTTTCTGCTCACCGTGAAGACACCGGTGACCACGCTGTGCCCTTGCTCAAAGGCGATCAGCCGTTACGGCGCGCACAACCAGCGCGGGCTGGTGACTGTCCAAATCCGCTCGCGCCAGCCGGTGTGGATCGAGGACTTGATCGCCTTGGTGGAAAGCTCGGCCAGCAGCGAGCTTTATTCCCTGCTCAAACGCCAGGATGAAAAGGCGGTGACGGAGCGGGCCTACGAGAATCCGGTGTTCGTCGAGGACTTGGTGCGAAACGTGGTGGTGAAGCTGATGGCCCACCAGGACGTCACCTGGTATCGTGTGGAGGCGGAGAACTACGAAAGCATCCACAACCACAACGCCTACGCCTGCATTGAGAAGGATTGAGGGTTGGTTGATTCCGATTTTGGAGCAGGCGGAACTCAAAAAGGGACGGCTCGGCAGAAGCGTGGCCCCGCCAACGCGGGGTGATTTTCAGGGTATTGGGTCCCATGCGGGTGCAAGGAAAGCCGCGAATTGGCCAACATGTAAACCGGCTGGTGCTGGTGGGGCGAGGCTCTCCTGCCAGGCCCTTGTTTTTATCTCCTAAAACTACCTCGTCTTGAGCACCACGCTCCCGGATTGGAACGCGACCTGTCCGGCGCGTTGCCAGGGAACCAGCAGCCCCAACTCGACATCCTCGCCCTTCCTGCGGTTGTAAAGAAACTTGGCGGCCGTGGTGATGTCGCCCACGGGTCGTCCGCCGATGGACTCGATGATGTATCCCGGTTGCAACCGCGAGCGCGCCGCCTGGCTGCCGGTCTCCACGTCGGTGATCAACACCCCTTGCCCGCCCGCCGCCCGGAGCCGCGCGTTCGCCTCCGCCGGGAGTTCCTCCACCGTGACGCCGATTTTTTGACGAATCAGCCCGGCGTTGAAAAAGCGGGACTCCGGCAGGCAGCGCAAACTGAGGCTTTTGGTTTCGCCCGCGCGGCGAATGCTCAGGGAAACCGGCTGGGTGCCCTCGCGAATGAGGGTTTGTGTGAAGTCAATAAACCCGCGCGCAGGCCGGTCATTGACGGTAAGAATCGCGTCACCCACTTTTAGCCCCGCCTTGTCCGCCGGGCTGCCGGCCTGCACTTGGGTCACCTTCACGACGCGCCCCCCGGCGCGCACCCGCGCCCCGAACCAAAGATCACGCAATGTCTCGGGCGTGAAAATCTCCGAGAGCGCCTCGGAAACGCGCTTGATCGGAATCGCGAACCCGATCCCCTGCCCGACCTTGAGCACCGCGACGTTGATGCCGATCACCTCGC
>CAZMLP010000951.1:0-3341 GCA_964566745.1 uncultured Verrucomicrobiota bacterium
GGTCAGTTGGGTGGTCAGGCCGCTGTAGGCGTTGTTTTGCTGCAACAACTTGTTCTGGTCCTGCCGGAGCCGGGACTGCGGGGCGCGCTCGGCTTGCGCAAGCTGGTCCACCGTTGACTGCCAGTCCATGCCTGACACCAGTCCTGAAAGTGCCACCGCCATAAAATCTGGTTTGTTGTCTGTTTTTCACGCCGGGACCGTGCTGCTCCGGCGCGGGCCATCCGGCAATCTCGCCCGCGCCCTCTCGGGCTTTCTAAGCCCGAAACTCGGGCGGCGCCCAAGCGCCGCCCGAGGTTTCGTCCTCCGGTTAAGCCGCGGCGGTTTAACCGAGCAACCGCAAGCTGCTTTGGGTGGAGGAGTTTGCCTGCGCCAACATCGCCGTGCCTGCCTGGACGAGGATGTTGTAACGGGCAAATTGCGTGCTTTCGGTCGCCACATCCGTGTCTTTGATACGGCTGTTGGCGGCGCCGAGGTTATCCTTCAGCACACCCAATTGATCGTTCGTGAAGTTCAACCGGGAGATGTTCGCTCCGACAGTGGCACGGTCCGTCGCCAACTGGGTGATGGCCGACTTGACGTTGGTCAAGGCAGACGCCGCCGCCGTGGTGGTGGTGACGCTGCTGCCGGTGGCGGTGGTGTAAACCGACGCGCCGAGGTTCACGCCCGTCATCGAGAAGGCGTTCGAGGAGCCACTCGCGGTGTCACCGTCCGTGCCCACGGACAACGCGTTCGAGGAGAACAGGCTCACGCCGTTGAAATCCTTCGAGGCCGTGTTGGTGATGTAGGTGGACAAGGTGCTAAACTCCGCGTTGTAGAGCGAGCGATCCGCATCGGTCTTGGTCACGTCCTGTGAGAGGATCGACAGTTCGCTCATGCGGTCCAGGGCCTTGCCAACCTTCTGCAAGAAACCGTCCTGCGTCTGGTTGAACGAGATGGCGTTTCCCACGTTGTTGCTAGCCGCCGCTGTGCGGTTGATCTGCGCGTCGAAACGCGAGGAGACCGCCAAGCCGGCTGCGTCATCTTCGGGCGAAACGATCTTCGAACCGGAGGACAAGCGCGCCAGCGACTTGTTCAACATCGAGGTGGATTCCGAGAGCAAACGGGCGCTGCTTTGCGCCGCGATATTAGTATTGATAACCATACGAGACTCCTTCCATGAGTCACCCTCTCGCGAGGGCTTTTTTGTTTCACGGCATCCTTGCCGCGGGCTTGCGTTTGAACACGGGAGGCTCGCCGATTTGTCCCGCTGGCTTTTTGTGGCTGCCAGGAGCCATGTCTTTCGACAGGAAACTCATCGGCGGACCCGCTGAAAACTTGAGGCCTTTGGCGGACAGCAGCGGGCGCGGCCTTTCTTGCTCCACCACAAGCAGTTGTGCCATTGCAAGAGACTCCACACATTGGAAATGGCCAAAAGTTGATCTTTTTTCTCAGAGGAGGGAAGAAAGCCAGGGAGGGAAATGGCACAGCTCGAAGACTGCAAAACTAAGGAAGAATCCCCTGTGTGCCGCCCCATCTTGGAGCGTTGGCGCCGACAAGGGAATCGAGAATGTCTCCCTTTTTAAATCAAATCCGGGCCGCGGTCCTCGCGTTCGACACGCGTTCCCGCAGCGCCTCGCGCACTCGCACCACAACGCTCGCCCAATCTCCCCGCGTCGTCTGGCGGAACAACCGCATGGAGGGATACCACGGCGAGTCGTTGCGATGCAGCAGCCATCGCCAGTCCGGCGCGAAAGAGAGCAACACCCACACCGGCTTGCCCAGCGCCCCCGCCAGGTGCGCGACCGCCGTGTCCGAGGTGATCACCAAATCCAGCTCCTTGATCGCGGCGGCCGTCGCGGCAAAATCCTTGAGGCGCGGGGCCAAATCCACAATCGCCGTCGTCTCCCCCGGCGCTTTCAATTCCCCCGCCCGCGCCCCCACTTGCAGGCTGTAAAATTGAACCCGCGGCTCATCGAGCAAAGGCCGGTACTCGGCAAGCGTGAACGAGC
Organism: uncultured Verrucomicrobiota bacterium; assembly: GCA_964566745.1. Taxonomy (GTDB): domain Bacteria; phylum Verrucomicrobiota; class Verrucomicrobiia; order Limisphaerales; family CAZMLP01; genus CAZMLP01. Next base: position 1,989 of record CAZMLP010000951.1, read on the forward strand.
GGCTCCGGTCGTTGCGAAACGACGGGTTGCCCCCCCATACCAAACCGACTCGCAACACCCCATCCGCAGGGTCCAAGAGAACCGGGGATGACGGCGCGGGCACATACGGCGCCGTCGCGGGGATTTGATGCAACGAGGTCCGAAAGACCCGCGGCAGGCTCAACAGGGGCAAATGGAAATCACAAGGCGGCGGGGCCGTGCCGCGCGCCACCACTCCCGCCAGGCCGGGCAGGCCTTGCAACAGCGAGACGAGTTCCGGTTGGCATTCCAAAACAACCCGACCGCCCCGCTGGATCACCAACGGCAAATACCGGACGAATTGCAGCGTGTCGCCAAACCCCTGCTCCGCGTGCAGCAAAATGCTTCGGCCCGCCAGGGGCTCGCCCCGCCACTCAGGGCATGCGAAATCGCGCCGTTTGCCGCGCAGCTCGCCCATCCGCCAGCGCCACTCGTTTTCCAGCCAGCCCTCGGCCAGTTGGCCGTCGAGCAGCAACGCAAACCCGAGGTTCCAATGCGCCTCCGCGCAATCGGGCTGTCGCGCGATGGTGCGGCGGTGCCATTGGATCGCCTCGACCACGTTGCCCAGTTCACGCAGCACCACGCCCAAATTCAACTCGGCGTCCGTGTAGCCGGGCCGCGCGCCGGTAGCGTGGCGAAACAGCGGCAACGCCGACTCCAGATCCCCTTCCGCCTGCAGCACCACGCCCAGATTGTTCGAGGCTTCCGGATGGCCCGGATGCAGCTCCAGCAACTTGCCAAAACACTCCTTCGCCAACTCGAACCGGCGCGAGTCCTTCCACGCCACGCCCAAATTCAACAGGGCCGGCGCAAGCTGGGGGTTCAGTCCCAGGGCTTCCTGGTAGTGGCAAATCGCGCCCGGGAGATCCCCGCGCTGATGCTTGGACAATCCCAGGTTAAAAAACTCGTTGGCCGGTCCTCGTGACCGCCGGAACAGGCTGGTTTGCGATGTTCCCGCCGTCGAGGGATCCGCCGCGCCCGGAACCACCTCGACCGGCGCGGGCGCCATCTTGATCAACTCGGCCCGCACCCTCTCGAGAACCGTCGCCCACTCACCCGCCTTCTCCTGGCGGAACAACCGCGCGGTGGGGTACCACGGGCTGTCCTCGCGGCCGATGAGCCAGCGCCAGTCCGCCACGCGCGGCAACAAAACCCAGACGGGTTTGCCCAGCGCGCCGGCCAGGTGGGCCATCGAGGTGTCTATCGTGACGACCAAATCCATCGCTTGCGCAAGCGCGGCCGTGTCCGCGAAATCCTTCACTGACTTGCCAAGGTCCATGACGCCGGTGCTGGACGGCAAGTGGAGCAGCTCCGCGGTGGCGGCGCCGACCTGCA
>CAZMLP010000952.1:0-10640 GCA_964566745.1 uncultured Verrucomicrobiota bacterium
GCATAGCGAAAGACCTGGGCGCAGGTTTGCATCATACGTTGGGCCATGTCCAATGCGCCGGATTTTTCAATCACACGTAGAACGGATAAGATTTCCGTCGCGGACAATTCGGCAATCGGCCTGTTGCGCAACCTGGGGAAAAGGTGTGTCTCCAGTCGCTTGAGAACATCGCGCGAGTAATGCGGCACCCATTCGTGCTGATGCTGTTCGTGCCATTCACGAGCGATGGCTTCAAAGGTGTTTCCGGCTTTGATCGCAACGAGGCGTTTCGCCTCCTTCTTTACTGCGCCGGGGTCGTTACCCCCAGCAAGTGTCTTTCGGGCGGCAGCGTGACGCTCTCGCGCATCGGCAAGGCTGACTTCTGGATATGAACCCAGAGCGAGGAGTTTTTCTCTGCCAGCGAAGCGATATTTATATCGCCACCATTTGCTTCCGCTCGGCTGTACGAGCAGGAAAAGCCCGCCGCTGTCAGACAGTTTAAATGGCTTCTTTTTTGGCTTTGCATTGCGAATTGCCGTGTTCGTAAGCGGCATGGGGGTAACTCCACGAAGAGGAGGGGGTAACTGCTATTTATGTTACCCCCAAACATGCCCGAATGTCAACGATTCGTAACGAATGGAAGCGGCCAACGAATCTTTTGTGAGTGGCGGAATACCTAGTGTTTTATGGGATTTTCGGACGGTGCCGAACTAAAGTGTGGTCGGGGAGACAGGATCAACAGTGATTTGATAACTGACTCACAAACCACAAAAAAGTTCACTGTGGAAAAAACGCATACCCCCGAATTTACCCCCAAAAAAAACCGTTAATTTTGCAGTGGGTTCGAATGCGTTTCGTACTCTAAGCGTTATCACAAAGCCGGGTAATAGGCAACGCACCATTCCCTTTGATTGATAGCAGATTTCCCTCCCATAACCGCAATTAGCGCAGTCGTGCCGTTTCTAGCCGGACCTGCAAAGCATACAAGGCTGCTCGCTTCCGCGCTGCGCTTGTGCAGCTCGCCCAAGGCGACTTCATCGGCCTTTCCTGCTTTGGCCTTGCGTCCGGGCTTGCCCGGTCACGTCTGGCCAATCAAGGCGGACAAGATGTGAGAAAAATCATGACTGTAATCAATTTCGCAATACTCATTAACGCTCTAGCCCGACTCCTTGTGGCAATTACGAAACTTATCGCCGCGATTCGGCGTCGAAAATGATGCTCCTTAACGCTCGCGGTCGGGTTCAGGTGGTTTCCGCCCTTTACCGGCCTGGGGCGTTCCTTTTTTGTTCTGTCTCTCGACCTGCTCACGCTCCCATTGCCCACGCACGGCTTCCCTTACGGTCTTTAGGCTTTGTTCAGGGACCGGATGCTTCTTTACCCAACCTGCTCGCAGTCTCTCTCCCAGCTTACGTAAGGCGAGTTCCGCGTCTGTGTTTTGATTTGGCATGATTAGGAAACGAGTGATTTGGCGTCGTCCAAACAACGGCCAATTTTCATTCTTACCGTATCGTAATTCAGCTTTTGCTCCTCAGCAATCTCGCCATAGGCCAGCCCAAAAACGAAATGCCTCCAGAGATATTCGAAGCATTCGGGCTTGGTCTTCGTAAGAATCTCCATTGCATATTCAAGGTCATGGCGATCCCCTGGCGAAATGGGGTTTGTTTCCGCTGACGACTCCACCAGTTGCCACATTTCCTCTGGGGGGATTGGATGTAACCGGTCGGCTGCCTTTTTGCGAAAGGAGTCGCTTACCTTGTGTCGCGCGATCCGATAGGCCCAAGCCCAAAACTCGCTGGGCGAGTCTCCCCGAAATTTGCTCAGATCGACTGCGATGGCTTTCAGCGTCTCCTGCAATACATCGCTGGCCGAATCTCGCGCGGCCAAGCCGAAAACGAAAAAGCGCAAATCCGGCTCAATGAGCCGAAAAACGTCCTCGGCCAAACGCAGACGCTCGGCAAGTCCTTCGGTCAGCCGGTAGGTGCGGACAAGCTTGAGCAAGTTATCCATCGGGACTCAACGTAGCTGTGCGAATTCCCGAAATTCAATTCTTTTCAGGCCGTGTGTTCGGGTTTGGATGGTTGATACGACTGGATTGACGTATGAGAGAGGATCAGCACCGGTTCCTGTCCCTGCTTGGCCGAATGCCCTTGAGGCTCGACGCGGAGCAAGTCGCCTGGCTGCTCAATTGCCAGCCCCACGATATTGCGCCGCTGGTGCGAGCAAGGCTTTTGAAGCCGCTGGGCAATCCGCCACCTAACGCGCGGAAACTGTTTGGAACTGATGAGGTGCTTGAACTCTGCCGCGACAAATCGTGGCTGAATAAAATCAGCAATGCGATTCATGACAGTTGGCGGAAAAAGAACCGGTCGCGAAAAATTGAAATTCACAAACCGGTTTCCGAACCAATCGCAGCGTGATTTCCGGCATCAGGCGTAAGCCTTCTTTTTCTCGAAATCCTCAAGGCTAGGTATTCGCACTTGAGCGTGCTTTGCGTAGGCACGATGAACCGCCTTGGAATTATGCCCCAAGGCTTCCTGAGCAAACCGTTCAGGATAGCCAGCGATTTTGGCACGCTCGGCCCATGCGTAACGGTAGGAATGGAGCGTCACGCCGGAAATTCCAAGCGTCAGGCAACGCTTGCGGAAATAGTCAGCGCGACGTTTTTCGGAAACAGCCTGCAATTTTGGGAAGAGGGGGCCTGTCTTCGGCAACTTTTTTAAGGACATGGCGACATGGTTGCCAAAGCGGATAAGCGACGGTGTTCCGGTTTTGGCCCGGCGGAAGGAAATTACACAGTCGCCCCAATCGATGTCTTCCGCCGTCAGGTTGGCGAGATCGCTTTGGGCCGCGCCGATATGCCAGGCGAGATCATAGAACGCGGCCTTTTCTGTATTCGGTTCGCGGTCGATAATCTTCAAATGCTCGTCCCATGTAATGGCCCGCTTTTCCGCGAACCGCACTTCGGGCCACTGCTTTTTGCCGAGGATGGGCCATGCAATCCATCCCATGCCGAGTGCGAAATTGTGAATGCGCCGCAAAAAGACATTGGTGGCAACCGTGCCAGAATCCAAAACGCGGCGGAGATCGTCGGCTTTCGTTTCGAGAAGCACGCGGTCACGGATCGAATCAAACGCCTTATCCTTAACGGCGATTAACCATCGGTTCAGCGTCGAGCCGCTCTTGTGCTTCGTCATTTCCTCCATGACGTGCTGCCAAGTGCGCGTTGTAATCTGCACGTCCGTTGCAGCGAGATAGGCGCGGGCAATTTGCAGGTTGATGGCTGGCTGTTCGTGCGCCTCGTTCTTGGCGTGCCAAAGGCGATGCGCAACGTCCTTGTCTTTTGTTTGCAGGCTCTCCTGCCGTTTCGTCTCGGTGTCTTCGATGTAAAACACGCCGCTGGCGCGTTCAAACAAGCGATATTTCGCTTTCATGTTTCCTCAGTCGTGGAAACACGGGCAGTTCGTGGTGGTGCTCTGGCAGTGCATTGCGGGTGTTGTGCCCGCCTTTTGCCGGAGTGGTGAAACTACTGGAAGTTTTACTGGAACTTCGAGGAGATCACCTTCAGAAGCTCTTGCGTTTCAACTCGTTGGAGTTGGAGGCGAGGGTCGGAATCGAACCGACGAATGCAGCTTTTGCAGAGCCGTGCCTTGCCACTTGGCTACCCCGCCGCCGTGCTGCGCAGACTAATGGCTCTGCTTGCGCGCGCAAGTTTAACTTTTGGGATGCGAACTCATGGCCGGCGAGCCAATCGATTCTCAGCCGCGTTTTGCAGAATCACGCGCTGGGCAGCGGCTTGGCTTTGCCCTCGATGGGAGCAACGGGTTTGGTCGAGAGAGCAGGCGCGGGAGAAGCGCCTGGATCGTCGGCCGGTTGCTCGCCAGAAAAGCTTGCCCAATAACGGCTCGGAAGCATGCCCAACGCGACGAGGCCAAGCTGGCTCACGACGAACACCATTAGCCAGCGGACTGCCGCGTCCATCTTGCCGTAGCTGTGCAGGCCGATGCCGAGCATGTTCACGCCAAACCACGACCAGCTTGTGACGATGTTGCCGACGATGGCCAAGTTCACCAAACCGCGCTCTTTCACCATGCCGCCCCAGCGGGCGTGAAGAATCAACGCGTTCCAGATGACGATGATGAGCGCGCCATTTTCCTTAGGATCCCAGCCCCAGAAGCGTCCCCATGATTGGTCGGCCCAGATGCCACCGAGCACCGTGCCGACGAAGCTGAACAGGGTCGCAAAGCAAATGATGCCGTAAATCATGCGCGCCAACGCCTTGCCAGTGGCGATGGAAAGCGTGGTGGTGAACATGCCGCGCAGAATGTAAATCAGCGCCAGGAATCCTGCCACGAAAGTCGAGGCGTAACCGAGCGTCACGATGACCACATGCGTCGCAAGCCAAAAATTGGTGTCGAGCACCGCGCGCATCATTTCCATCGTGTCCCCGCCGAGGGCAAGGTTGTGCGCGATGATGAGCGTCAGGAAGCCGACCGACGAGGCGACGACGGCGCCAATGCCATCCTTATAGAAACGCTCGAGAACCAGTCCCAGTACGACGGCACCCCAGCCGATAAAGATGGCCGAGGAATAGAGATTCGTCACCGGCGGACGTCCTTCCAAAACCATGCGGGTGATCAATCCGCCTGTGTGCACAATGAAGGCGAGGAGGATCAGCCACACCGCGGAGCGGCGCAAACCCTCGTTCAGCTTGAACCAAAAGGCGCAGGCCAGGAGGAACGCAATGACATAAAGAACCAGCGCCTTGTAAAACGGCGCGAAGAAATTGAAGTATTGTTCACGAGCGGCCTTTTTCAGCTCTTTCCCGTGCCCGTCCGCGAGATATTTCCGGTAGTCGGACACGATTTGGTTGAAGTCGGCCACGCGACCGTCGCGATACGCCGCGCTCATTTGCGCGTAATAGGTCACTGCCTGGGGCAAGGGCTGGCCCTGGGCGCGCTCGATCAACACGTCGCCCACGCGCAACCAGTCATGACTATCCTCCCCCGTGCGAGGCGGGATGACGTAGGGCGGCTCCATCTCCCTCATGGCGTCGAATTTGGTGGCCGGCCCGCTCAGACGTGTGAACGCATTGGTGTCATACGGTTGCTGGTTCGCGCGCGCTTTGAACGCCTTGATGCCCGCGGGAATTGCCGCCTGAAACTCCTCCAACTCGCGCGGAAAGTTTACCGAATCCTGGGGGCGAAAAGTGTTCTTCAACCGCCCGTACGTGTTGACGCCCGCGTGCAATTTAAGCACTGCCTGCTCGAAGGGGTTCCGCTCGGACGCCTCTTTCTTGCTCTCGAAGATGCGCTTGGCCTCGGCGTAGAGGGCGTCGTAATTCGGGCGAAGCTCGTTCCAGGAATAATGTTTTCCATCCTGGTTCTCCTCCGGGTTTTTGGCGGGAAGCTTCAGAAGGCTGACCACATCGGGATGATCGATGCGAAAGACGGGGTAATTGTCCGCCTGCTCGGGGCGGAACGCGACCTCCATGAACCACTCGATGCCCGAAAGGATTTTCGGCTTCTTCCAAAAATCCTTCCAGGGCTCGAGATTGGCCGATTGCTTTTCGCGCAACTGGAGCAAGGTGTTGCGGGCGAGGGAATCCAGCGGCTGGATGCGGCCGTTGGCGACGGCGGGCAGCCCGCCAAATTCCTTGGTGGCCCATTCCTTGTCCTTCGGTGGCCTGGCCGAGCCGATCAACCAGCAGGCGAAGACGACCAATGTGATCGTCGGAAGATGTTTCTTCATTTCGTCCTCCGTTTCTTCACAAACCCAATCAAATGCGTCATGAACTGCACCACGAGTCCGCCGCCCACGAGCGCGCAACCGGCGTAGGGGGTGACCCAGCCGGGATTCCGCACCACCTGGAAGGTGCTGGTGGGCGTTTCCTGGTTCACCTGGTCCGGGCCCATTTGATACTGAAAGAAGGTCAGCCCCTCGTAGCGAAGCGGGTTGTTCATGTAAATGTCCACTTCGCGGTTCTCGCGCGTCACCGGGTTTTCAATGCGCACGCGGCTCTGGAAATTCTTGGGGATGTCGGTGCCGAGGTATTGCTCGTGTTTGGTCTCGAGAAGCGAGACCGAAAACGGCGTATAGTACCGTGTGGGACGGAGTGCCATCGTGTACGTGTGGCCACCCGCCGTGACAGTTTGCGGAATGGCCAGCGGCGCGGCCATCGTTTGGGCCAACTCGGGTCCCATTTGCCGTCGCCAGCTAAACTCCAGCCCCTTGCGCATCATCTCGTCATCCGCCCAGCCCGAGACAAGCCACGTTCCCAGCGAGGCGCCACTGGTGGAAAGCTCGATAACCGCGGTCGGAACGTTTTTGTCGTCGGACTTGTAGGTTACCGGACGCGGACGAATCTCGTACTTCAACGCGATGCCCTGGCTGCCTTGCAGCGGGCCATTCTTCATTTGTGGCGCGCGGAAGCTTGGATCCGAATTCGGCATGAACTCCTTCACGCGCACCGTGAACGGCAGCTTGGGATGGCTGATCTCCCCGGACTTCGTCAGGAACGATTGCGGAATCGCCACCACTTCCTCCTGGTCGCTCTCCGCGTCCGTCACGAACGCCAGCTCATAATCGGAGAAGCTTTCAGTGAAGGTCCGGGTTTGCCCCTCCGCCAGGTGCATCTGGCTTTCCCGCGCAAGCAGATCGGTCGCAAGCTGGCCAACCAGCAACAAAATGATCCCGAAGTGAGCCAGGAGAATACCTGTCTTTTTCCAGGAGTATTGAAAACGCTTGAGGTGCGCGGCGATCAAGTTGACCAGCAGCACCGTGCCAAGCAGATAGCCACCTGGCATGATGGGAATTTTCCAGCTCGCATGCTCCGGCTGCCACCACACGATGAAGCTCTTGAACCAGCGCGCTTGCGCGACGTAAAGACCCTCGTGAACCTGCGCAAGTGTGCCAAAGAAAACCAGCGCCACGCCAAAGGCCAGACAAATGACGGTGAGGCGAAGCGAGGTGAGAATGCTGACGATACGTTTGAGCATGCGAACTTCAACCGCGTGGCGCGGCGGCCTCGTACTTGAGGGATTGCAGAAATTTCAGGAACGCGGGCTTCTCGCTCTCGGCCGCGGCGGGATCGCCCATCATTTTATAGAACCAGGTCTCGTTCCCGCGCGGCAGAATCGCCGCCACGATTCGCCCCGGCTTTTGCGTTTTGGCGTCGGTCCCCGACATCTCCACCAATATCGCCTTGCCGGCGGGGAGATCAAGCGGATGTGTCAGGCCGGACAGGCTAGCCTCATCGGTCTCCGCCAAGGAAAGTTGCCGTTGCCACCGGTTGACGTTGGCCAGCAGACCACCGGCCGGGCCGCCAAACGAGCTAACCGTCACCTCGGTTTTGCCCTCGCCGCCGCCCGTGACGGAAAACTTGGCCAGCAACATCGAGGTGGGTGGTTGCGAACGCCAGTGAGAGGGGACTTCCCACGCGGGCAAGACGGGTCCGCCCGCTGGCGCCTCGGGTTCGTTGCCGGGGGCCGGGCTGGACGCGGCCGCCATCGTATCCGGCGGCCCCTCTTGGAATTGGATCGACGACAGGAACTCGACAAAACGGGGCTTTTCGGCAGCCAACACCTCCGCCCCGCCTTGCAGCTTGAAAAACCAGGTCACGCCGTTGCGTTGCAGGACCGCGACGAAGAACCGCTCGGCGACCGCCTTTTCGGCATCCGTGTCCGCGCCAACAATGTCGTAAAGTTTGCCTTGCTGGGCGTTGACGCTCACGGCCTCGGTCCGGCGCTTTAGCGTGTCGCCATCCACCTCCGGCAATTTCAGGCTCTGGCGCCAAACATTGACCAACTGCAACTCGGGAACCTCGCGAGGAAACGGCAAAATGGAAACTTGCCCCTCTTGCCCGGCGTTTTTGAAAGAGAAAGAACCGACGCTCAATTGGCCGGGCGGAATCTCCGTCCAGCCTGCCGGAGTCTTCCACACCGGATGCTCTTGAATGCCAGGGTTGTGCGCGCTCATTTCGGGGGCCGATGCGTGGTCATGAGCCGCCGCCATTGGTTGTTGAGGCGGCTTTTCCTTGGGAACGCGATAGACGGCAATTTCGTCTTTCTTGCAACCGGCCAACAGAACGGCGGCAAGACCGGTCAAAAGAACCACTCCCCGACCGGAAAAAACCGGGCGGACACGACCGCCAAACAACACTGGATACTGCGATGTCACACGTTTCGTTAGCCTAGATGGAGGCAGGTGCCAGAGCCATCAATTTGTTAAGGCGAATTGGACGAGGCAAACCGGGCGGCTGTTCACGGGAAATTGCGAAAAAGCGGGCTACACGGCCGTTAAGGGGTTCCAATCCAAACGGCAATTACCTGTTTGGTTGCAATGTCCTCCGGCCGTGGAAGATCATTGGGCGTGGAGACGCCTCAGCTTCCGCGCAAAAGGAATCACCAGGCAGGCTGCGAGGCCGGTCGCCAAGCCGGTCCCCCTCGGCTCAGGCACCGCGATGGCGACATCCACCCCGCCGGTAAACGAGGGATTGAACGGAACAAAACTGTCCTCGAACGCAAAAGTGGAGGAATTGTAAATCTTCACCAACGGGCTGACTCCCGCGCCGGAGCCGACCACGAGATGACCGTCTCCGATGGCCACATTCACCCCCGCGACATAACCCGGAGCGAACGGCGCGAAGGTGTTCAGCAATGTCAAAGTCACCTCGTCAAACACGCTCACTTGATTGCCACCCGGCCCGGCGCCAACCACGATGCGCCCATTGCCCACCGCCACGCTGACACCACCGAGAAACGATGGATTAAACGCAAAAAAACTGTTTTCCAGCGCAAAGGTGGAGGCGTTGTAAACATTCACCTGTAGACCCGCGCCGGATACCGGTCCAGTGACGACCCGGCCATCTCCAACGGCCACATCCACACCCCCGGTGAAAGCCGGGGCGTAAGCGAGGAAACTATTCTGGAGCGAGGAGGTGGTCGCGTCAAACACGCTCACTTGCGGGCTGCCCCCCGCGCCCGCCCCGGTGACGACCCGGCCTCCGGCGACAGCGACGCTGACACCGCCGAGAAACGATGGATTAAACGCAAAAAAACTGTTTTCCAACGCAAAGGTGGAGGCATCATAAACCTTCACTTGCGGGCCACCCCCGGCTCCAGCTCCAGCGACTACACGGCCGTCGCCCGCCGCCAAATGGACACCCCCCGTGAACGCCGGATTGAAGGCGTAGAAGCTGCTTTGGAGCGTCAAGGTCGTGTCATCGTAAACATTGACCTGCGGGCCCCCGCCCGCGCCCGCCCCAACGACCACGAATCCGGCATGCAGGGTGGCCGGTAGACAAGAGACCAAACAAACCAGAGTCCAAGGGGACGGGTTGCATTTCATGATTTCTCGCCAAGTTGCTGCCCGGCATTTTATTCGCCCAAGCGCCATTACCCCAGCCGGGCCATCACTAACCGCCAGCCTCTCCCCCACCCGGCCAGCACGGATTCTCCGGCTGTCTTAATTCCTAATGACTCCCCGGTTATCCTCGCTGCGGTAAACACCGAGAAAGCAATCCACACCGGCTGCGCGGTCAGCCAAAGAAAGGGAATATCAATGAACGACTCACGGTCCAATCCGTCGCGAAACAAATCCCAAGCCAGCATGGGAAGATAGAGAAAGCCCAGCCAGCCCAACGGAAACAAAAATAACTGGCACGCGAAAAAGCGGCGTGTGAAACGCCGCGTGGACCACGCGGTGCGCAACAGCAGACTCGCCCCGATAATCTGCATCAGGAGCAAGAGCCAATCGTAGGGGCTCATCTGTTTCAAAAGGGCGGCGAACGTGAAGTTCCGGAAGGCGATGCCGTAATGCTCGGCGGAAAAAGAGCCGTTGAATCCCATCGCGTGACCGGCACTGTCCACCGTTTGATATGGTGTGTTGGCCAAGCCCGCCAAAAATACAGCCCCCACCGCCAGCACGAGAAAACAAGCGGCGATTCCCCAAACGAACCCGCGGTTCGGGCTGATGCTCATGAATTTCTGACCGCCTTGCGCGCCCAAATTGCCTCGCGGCCGACCAGATACAGCAACACCGTGATCGCCACGAAGGGAATCAGCGCCAACAGGTCTGAAGAGGGGCCCGAGAAAAATGGATTTTTGGCGGTGGCCCATTCCTCCAAGTTTTTGCTCATGGTGGTCATCACACCCTGCATAAGAGCGATAATGATGCCGGCCAGCGCGCCGCCCGCGATATAACCTGAGGCAAGCAACACCCCTGGGCTTTTGTCGCCCTCGGCGGCCAGTTGCTCCGGTGTCAAATCCTCATTCTCTTTCCGGCGGCCGATATGCCAATCCACCAATCCGCGCACGAGCCCGCCAATGAAAATGGGCGAGGTCGAGGAGAGCGGCAGATAAACCCCGACTGCGAAGGCAAGGGACGAAAGGCCGGACATCTCAAACATCAGCGCGATCATCGCGCCAATCAGCACCAGTCCCCACGGCAGCTTGCGGTCGAGAATGCCTTTGATGATATAGGACATCAGCACGGCCTTGGGCGCGGCGAATTTTTGCACCGGCGCCCCATTGGGCCGGACCGTGGCGGTGCCGTTGATTCCCGGATCGACCAGATAAACCGGCACGCCCTGCCCGTTCACCAAGTATTTCATCGCCGCACTGCCATCGGCCGTTTTGGTCTGCCAGGCGTAATACTCGTTTGGA
>CAZMLP010000953.1:0-4356 GCA_964566745.1 uncultured Verrucomicrobiota bacterium
GTTGTTGAAATCATGCGCCACCCCGGCGGCCAGCGTGCCGAGCGCCTGCATTTTTTGGCTGACCAAAATCTCCTGCTGCGCCGCCTTCAATTCCCGGTCGCGCCCCGCCGCCAATGCCTCGACCTCCGCGTAGTCCCGCAGCCATTGCCGGTGCCGCCGGTAAACGGCGAAGGTCAGCGCTATCGCGGCGAGCACGTTGCCCCCCGCGATGATGGCGAACATTGCCCCGGTCTCCGTCGTGATGAAATCCGTGCGCGAGGCTTCCGTCCTCGTCGTGGTCGGGGAGGCTGGCTGCCGCCAGCCCATGCCCAAAGAATCCAGTTCTTTTTCCAGCACGGCCAGATTCCACATCTGCACCTCGTTGCCCGCCGTCACCACGATGCTCCGGCTGTCCGGGCTGAAGGTGCAGCCGCGAAAATTCACCGGGTTGGGCGAGGGAAAACTGGCGCGGATGGCGTTCGCCTCGACATCGACGAGTTGCAACTCCTGCTCCGACTGCGGGATGGCCAGCCAGCGGCTGTCCGGGGAAAAGGCCACCAAACCTGGCAACCCGCTGGTGACCTCCCGGGGAAATGCCGGCCGGGCCTGCCAATCCCGCGTGTCCCGCAAAGTGATTTCATAGCCAAGGGAGCAGGCCAGCCAGCGGCCGTCCGGGCTGAAACTCACCACCGCGTCCCGCGCGTCCATTTCCCGGACGAACTGGCCTGTTTGCATGTCCCACAAATTCATGCGAGCGCCGTGCCGGCCGCTCGTCGCCAGCCAGTGCAAATCCGGCGAGACGCTGACCGAAAGCACGCCGGGATGCGGGCCAAACTTGCGAATGACCTTGCCGCTCCTCGTGTCCAGCCAGATCACCTCCATGCGATTGCGGCAAAAGACAATTTGGTCTTTCGCCGGGGCCAGCAGCCCCTCGATCTCGTCCGCCTCGGTGCCGGGAATGATCTCGCCACCCGTCACCACCGGCGGGGCATTGGCATTGATCGCGTCCGGCGGCGGCCATTGAATGCGCCAGCGGCGAATCCCGTTTGCGGCGGCGGCCCAAAGCTCCCGCCCCTCGTCCACAAACTGGGCCGCGCCGTAAATCATGTTTTCGAAGTTCAGGGCAATGGGCGAATGCCGTCCCGACACGTCCCAGAGCATCAATCCCGACTCTTGCGACGCCACCAGCCAACGACCGTCCGGGCTGAACCACGGACTGGAGATGGCGACATTTTCGGCGGGCGAGGATCCAACCACGCGAAATGAGGCGGGCCGTTGCAACCGCCAGAACCCGATGCCAGCCTTCTCCCGCATGTAAATCAGCCGCTCGCCGTCCTGGCTCAGCGACATGGCGTATCCACGCCGCGTGGTGAGAATCGAGCGGGCGCTGGCCAGCTCCCACAACCGGGTGGTGCCGTCCCAGGAGCGGGAGATGAGCAATCCCTGCCGCGCCCCAAAAATCAGATCACTGACAAAATCCTTGTGGGCCACCAGCGTGTTGGTGGTGCCCGCTTGCAAGTCCCACAGGGTGATCACGCCGGTGGAGGCCCCGGCCGCCAGCCAGCGACCGTCCTCGCTGGCCCGGATGGTTCCGTTGCCGTCCGGCACGGCCAGGCGCCGTGTCACATCGCCGGTGCGCCACCGCAGGAAACGGACTCCCTCGCCACTGCCGATCAACAAAACCTCCGGGTCCACCGGGGAAAAAACCATCGAGTCACCGTCATCCATCCGGGCCGAAACCTCTTTCCCGTTCGTGGTGGCGAAGACCCGCATCCGTTTGGCGGCCAAATCGTGAACCGCGAGATATTCCCCGTTCGCGCTGTAGGACAATCCCTCGCGCCAGCCCAAGCCGCGTCCCCCTTGCCATTCCACGCGCACGGTTTTGGCCTCCCAGTTCCAGATGCGGACCAGTCCGTCGTTATAGTGGACCGCGAGTTCCCGGTCATCCGGACTAAACGTGCATCCTGTCACCTCGGCGCCCCGGCGGCTGAGTTGGGCCACAATTTGGCCATCGTCAATGTTCCGCACCCAGGCGTTGCCTTGCTGGTCCCCCCACCCGAACCTGTGCCCGGAGCGGTCAAAGGCCAGCGTGCCCTCGTTCAAGTTCGGCTGGTACGGCCAAAACCGGGGAGCTTCCTCCAGATCCGTGAGCGCGAGCAAACCAATCGCCTCGTCGCGCAACTCCCGGGTCAGCCGGATGCGCGCGGCGGTGGCCAAGGCGGTCAAACCGGCATCACGCCGGCCAACCCCGCCCCCCAGGCGCTCGGCCTTGGCTTGCGCAAATCTCGCCTGCCACAACTCCTCTCCCGCCCGTTGAGTCGCGGACCGGGCATCGCGCGCGCTGAGATCCGCCCGCCACGCGGCCGCCAGCGCGATCAACGCCAAACCGATAACCACCCCCACAATGATCACCGCCGCGAAATTTGCGCGCGCCAGCCCGCGCGCGATTTGTTCGCGACGGGCCTGGGGATCGGCGTGTTGACTCGGCGGATTCAAGGGAGGCGAGCTTAACGCGGGCGGGCGGTCGAATCAATTGCCGCCAAAACCAGCAACACCGCCACCATTCACCCCGGATTTTCACCCGTTTGCCCCGGAAAGGTTCACTCCGCCAAGCGTCGGGGCAACACTCGAAAGAACACAGCCAATCCCCAAAAAAACCGGACGACGAAATGTGTTTTCTGGTTTTCACGGTGATGGAAAACGCAATAGCGTTGTGCCGCAACCCATGAGTCCAGACCAACAGCCACCGGCTCAACCAGCCCCGGCCAAAAAGAAGTATATGCGTTCCGTCGGGCCGCGCCTGCGAATCCTGCTGCTTTTTGTCTTCGGACTGGTGGCGGTCCTGGCCGCCAATTCGCTGTATCTCTCCTCGATCACGTTTTTGGAATGGTACACCAGGGAGACCTACCAGACTTACTTTTACCAGATCATGTTCCTCGCCCATTTGGTTCTGGGCCTGGTGTTGATTTCGCCCTTGGTGATTTTTGGGGTCATCCACATGAAGAACTCGTGGGACCGGCCCAATCGCCGCGCCGTGAT
Organism: uncultured Verrucomicrobiota bacterium; assembly: GCA_964566745.1. GTDB lineage: Bacteria > Verrucomicrobiota > Verrucomicrobiia > Limisphaerales > CAZMLP01 > CAZMLP01. The sequence goes on from CAZMLP010000953.1 coordinate 3,019, forward strand.
GGTGGGATATTGGTTGTTCGGCATCGCGCTGGCGGTGCTCGTTACCGGGTTGCTCCTCATGCGGGCGGATGCGTTCGGGTTCAAGAATCTCGGCATCAAGAACCCGCAACTGCGTTCGATCACCTACTGGCTGCATGTGCTCACGCCGTTGTTGGCGGTTTGGCTGTATGTTTTGCACCGGCTAGCGGGCCCACGCATCCGCTGGCAAATGGGCGCGCGCTGGGGAATTGCCACTGCCACCGCAGTGCTGGCGATGGTGATCCTCCACTCGAAACATCCGCAGAAAAACCAGATGGGCTCGGTCGAGGGCGCCAAGTATTTCGAGCCATCCTTTGCCCGGACCGCCACGGGCAAGTTCATTCCGGCCAAGACGCTGATGATGGATGATTACTGCATGAAATGCCACGAGGACGGCTACAAGGGCTGGTTCCACAGCGCGCATCATTTCAGCTCGTTCAACAACAAGCCGTATCTCTTCAGCATCAAGGAGACCCGCGCCGTCTCCTTGAAGCGGGACGGCAATGTGAAAGGGTCTCGCTGGTGCGCCGGCTGCCACGACGTGGTGCCGTTTTTCAGCGGGGCGTTTGACGATCCGAATTTTGACGTTGACAAGCACCCCACCTCCCAAGCGGGAATCACCTGCACCTCCTGCCATGCGATCACGCATGTGAACAGCACCCGGGGCAACGCGGATTACACCATCGACGAGCCGGTTCACTATCCCTTCGCCTACAGCAGCAATCCGGTGCTCCAATATGTGAACCAGCAACTGGTGAAGGCCAAGCCGGAGTTCCACAAAAAGACTTTCCTCAAGCCGTTCATGAAGTCGGCGGAGTTTTGCTCCACCTGCCACAAGGTGAGCATTCCTTACGAGTTGAACCACTATAAGGAATTCCTCCGCGGCCAGAATCACTACGACACCTACTTGTTGAGCGGCGTTTCGGGTGTCAATGCGCGCAGTTTTTATTATCCCGACAAGGCCAAGGCGAACTGCGCGGAGTGTCACATGCCGCTGCAGGCTTCCGGCGACTTCGGCGCCCAACTGTTCAACAGCACAAACGGTCTCAGCATCCACGATCACCTGTTCCCGGCGGCGAACACTGGCATCGCGCATATCCGCAACCAGCCGGAGATCGTCAAGGCGCAGGAAGCTTTCCTGAAAGGCAGCCTGCGCGTGGACATTTTCGGGCTCAAGGAAGGCGGCACGATTGATGGCCCGCTCGCGGCGCCGTTGCGACCCAAGACGCCCGCCTTGAAACCCGGCAAGCGTTACTTGCTTGAGACCGTTCTTCGCACCCTGAAGCTGGGACATCCGTTTAGCCAGGGCACGGTGGATTC
>CAZMLP010000954.1:0-1534 GCA_964566745.1 uncultured Verrucomicrobiota bacterium
CGGAAGGACATCACGATCTGTCGCATCACGGCAATGACGCGGCGAAGAAAGAGAAGATCGCCAAGATCAATCATTTCCACACCACGCAGTTCGCCTATTTCATCGAGAAGCTGAAATCGATCAAGGAAGGCGAGGGAACCCTCCTCGATAATTCCATGGTCGTCTATGGCAGCGGCATTGGCGATGGCGACCATCATAATCACGACAACTTGCCGGTGATGATGTTTGGCAAAGGTGGCGGGACCATTCAGACCGGGCGGCATGTGCGCTACGCCCGGAACACCCCAATGTCGAACCTCTTCCTTTCGATGCTGGACAAGGTCGGGACGCCCGTCGAACGCCTGGGTGACAGCACCGGCACGCTCGGGCTGTTATCCTGAGCTCGCCACGCGCGACTTGGGATCAATTGTAGTTCGCGCCGAATTTGTGGCCGCAGTAGCGGCAAACCTTGGCATCCTTCTGAATGCTCTCCGCACACTGCGGGCATTTCTTCATATCCTGTTGTTGCGCCAGTTTCTTCCGCTTGTTGCCCAACACCACCATGTCAATAATCATGATGATGTAGAGGGGCGTGGCGATCGCGAGCAGGAAAGCGGGGGCAACGGCGGCCAGGGCGACGATGACCACCAGCAGGAAAATTCCCTGCACCCATTTCCCGAGATAGAGGTAACCGGCGCCGGGAATCAAAAGGTTCAAACCGATGGCCAATCCAATGTTTTTTTCTTTCATGTGGTTTAAAACAATGTTCTCAAATTACAAACTGAGTATATATCAAGTATATCGACACGCAAGAAGATTTTGAATGATGTGCCAGCGCAGGGTAGGGTCCCGGCGTGTCAAATCTCCGGGCATCCGGGCAAAAGCTGATCTCGCTGGCCGTCTCCGAGAATTTCCTGGAGCGCGTCGATGCGGCGTTGCCGCGCGCCGGTTATGGAGACCGCTCCCAATTCATCCGCGACGCCGTGCTGGAAAAACTTCAACGGGCCGGCATCGAGTTACCATTGGAATTGGCGGCGGCGCCGAGTCGTAAAGGTAAGGGCGGGCGGCGTCCGAAAGCGGACCCGGCGGCGCCGTCGGGCGTAAAGTTGCCCCCCGCGCGTGGAATCTCGGCCGGAAATCCCGCGGCAGGGTTTATGTTAAATGAAGGAGGCGCCGGCGCGAAACCGGAAGCCATGCCTGCCACACCGAAGCCAATTCATTACGGCAAAAAATCACGCTCCTCTCGAAAGGCGAGTTGAGTGATATGGAGCGCGGTTGAATGAATCTGTACGAGCAGAACCGTCACGCCTGGGACGAGCGGGTGCGACGAAACCAATGTTACGTGGACACCGCGACAGCCCAAGAGTTTTTAAATCCATTGGCTGCGGCGGATCCGCGTGGCTGGCTGGGCGGGAATGTGTCCGGTCTCCGAATTTTGTGCCTGGCGGCGGGCGGGGGAAGGCACGGTCCGCTCTTCGCGGCCGCTGGCGCACGGGTCACCGTGGTGGACTTAAGCCCGGCCATGCTGGCATTGGATCGCGCCGTCGCGAAGGAC
>CAZMLP010000955.1:0-1899 GCA_964566745.1 uncultured Verrucomicrobiota bacterium
GCCGGATTGAGATGGGCTCCGCTGACGTCCCCCAAGGTGTAAATCATCGCCAGCACCACCAGCCCGAAGGTCAGCGCAATCCCGGAATGAGTGATTGCTCCATGGCTGGCGCCATTGATGACAATGGCCCCCGTTCCAGCGAAGACGAGCGTGAACGTCCCAAAGAATTCCGAATAGTAACGTCTCATTCTCTATCTCCCGTCGTTTGGCCGCTTTTGAAACCAACGCAACAAGAGCCGTTGTCCCGCAGGGCAAGCCGCTGTTGGAGTTGGCCGGCGTCGCGGCGAAGGATCTTGTCGGACTCGCCAGTGGGAACCGCCTCGCCAAGGCGCCGTAAAAGGAGGGACGCATGAGGGCGTATTTGGTAATAGCTCCATTTTCCCTCTCGTCGGGAAGAAACCAAGCCGGCCTGGCGAATGACCTGCAAATGCGTTGAGAGCGTGGATTGCGTGACGCCCAGCACGTCGCACAGTTCGCAAACGCACAACTCGCCGGTTCGCAACGCGAAAAGCACACGCAACCGCGTCGGATCGGAAAGCGCCTTTGCGATGGCCACCCATTCTTTCACGGCGCGTTATATCGGTGTTTGCCGATATGATGTCAATTCTTTCCGGCGTGACCGTTTTTGCGAGGTTCGCGTTTGGGCCGTTAGAGGTCGGATCGCGGGTGAAAAAACGGCGCGCAAGGGATTGGAAAATCCTCGAAAAAAGAGTCACATTCTCCGCGGTGACCGAATTTGAAAAGTCTGCAACCCTCAAAATCTTCCAAGGGAAGATCGCCGGGTTTTGTCTCCGCTGGTTGTCGCGCCGCGAGGATCGGACCGAGTTGATTGCAATGGGGTTTTCTCCGAATCAATCTCAACCAAACCATTCCGCGAATTCGTGAATTTTCCAGAGATCATCCTCGCCTCGGCGTCGCCGCGCCGCTCACAGCTCCTCGGTGAGCTGGGGGTCAAGTTTCGGGTCGTTACCGCGAACACCGAGGAAGCTCACAACGAGCAATACACCACGCGCGAGATTTGCCAGCTCAATGCCGGACGCAAAGCCGCGGCCGTGGCGGCGCTTCATCCGGCGGAGATCGTGCTCGGGGCGGACACGCTGGTCGCGCTGGAGGGGCGGCTTTACGGCAAGCCGCGGGACCTGCCGGGAGCGCGGCGAATGCTCGGCGAGTTGCAAGGACGGACCCACGAGGTGGTCACGGGCGTCTGCATTGTCCGGTTGCGCCCGGCGCGGCGAACCGTTTTCGCCGTCACCACGGAAGTGACATTCCACCCGCTCACGGCCGCGCAAATCGACCGGTATCTCGCCAAAACCCAGCCGCTGGACAAGGCCGGCGCCTATGGGATTCAGGACCACGGTGATTTGATTGTGGCAAGAATCTCCGGCTCGTACTCGAACGTGGTCGGCCTGCCGCAGGAACGGATGCGCGAGGAGTTGGGTCATTGGGCGGCGGAGCCTGTGTAAAACCTTCGTGAAGAAATGCGGGCAATCAACAATATTTGACTGGCTTTCGGCAAAAAAATAGCTGCATTGCGCGGCCAATCGTGCAGGTTATTATGGTGAATATGAAAAAGCCTCGCACTGCCGGAAAGGCCGCGACCGAAACCAGACCAGCCCCGGCTGCGCGGCCAGCCACCACGGCGGCGATTCTCGGCGAGGCGAAAGCAGCCGCGCCGAAAATACCCGCCAAATGGGCCTCGTATTATCGCGCCTTGCAGAACTTGCGCGAGGGTGTGCTGCGCGGACAACTGGAGCATACCCGCACCGCCGCCGAGCCGCTCGAGCCGCACAGCCTGAGCGAGGCCGATTCCGCAACCGATGAAATCGACCACGACCTCGCGTTAAGCCGGCTCTCCGCGGGGCAGGACTCGTTGAACGAAATCGAGCAGGCGCTCAAGCG
>CAZMLP010000956.1:0-4408 GCA_964566745.1 uncultured Verrucomicrobiota bacterium
ATCGTGGACGGCAGTTCTTCTTGTTCGCCCAACGCCCGGAAGCCATCGCCTTGAGTTCGAGCTGGACGCGAAGGTCGAGGTGACCGAGCCATGGCGACAATTGTCCATCACCGGCCCCGCCGCCGCCATTGCCACTGTCACTGCCCGCGCCAATGGTTCTGACACGGAGATTCAACTGCTGGGCAACGCCCTCGTTGAGGAGCATCCAGCCACCAACTCGACCGCGATGGTTCAAGGCGCCCTCGGGGCGGATGGCCAACTGGCGTTGCGCTGGCAAAACAAGTCCGTGGAGGTAAGCCGGGATGCCGTGGTGGCGGTGGAGTCGCAAGTGGCCGTCCGGCTCTCGACCACAGCCGCCCGCCTCACCAGCCAGTTCCGCTTCGACGTGCTTCAATCGCGAGTGCAGCGGCTGCGCATCGCCATTCCCAAGGAGCAGTCCCTCACCCAGTTTCGTGGCGACCAGGTCCGCGATTGGCGTCTGACCAACGAGAACGCCAAGCCCGTGCTCGTCGTCGAATTCCTCCGCCCCATCGAGAGCTCGACCACGCTCACACTTTTGACCGAGCAGTCTCTCAGTCCCCTGCCCGCCACCGCCACGCTCACGCCACCGGAACCGCTCGGCGTGCAACGCGAAACGGGAATACTGACCCTCGCCGCCGAGGATGTTTCCGCGCGTGTCGAGGAAAGCGCCGGTTTGCGGCAGGTTAACGCCGGCGCGAAAGAACTCGCCGCCTATCGTTTTAATTCCCGGCCGGCCTCCGTGCGCGCCACCCTCACTCGCATTGAGCCTCTTTTGAGTGTGACCGACCATGTCGCCGCGCGGCTGGAGGAGAGCCGGCTCGTCGCCAGCCACCTGTTGCAATTGCAAGTGGAACGCGCCGGCATTTATGCGTTGGAATTGATTCCCGCGACAAACTTCACCGTGGCCGAGGTTGCCGCGGAGGGACTGGAGGATTGGAAGATCGCGGACGGCAGGCTGCTGTTGAATTTCCGTGAGCGTGTGCTGGGCGGCAAGGCGGTGCGCGTGCAACTGGAGCGATCCATCACCAACAGCACGGGTGACTTTGCCCTGTCCCCTCTCGCCATTCCGGCGGCCGCCAAACATGTGACGTGGGTCGGGGTGAGTGCCACGCCCGGCATTTCGTTGAAAACCGCCGCGCTCGAAGGGATCAAGGAGATCCCCGCCAGCGCCTTGCCCCGGCGCCCGGCCGGCTCCTCTCCCGCCTCGAATATTGCCGACGCCTCTCCCGATCTGGCCTTCCGCTCCGAGGCAAAAATTTGGCGGATGAATTTGGCGGCCGAGCGGTTGGACGCGCGAGTCGTTGCGGAAGTGTTCAATCTGGTCACCATCGGCGAGGGCGTGGTGGGGGGCAGCGCGACCATTCGTTACGGCATCGCCAACCAAGGCGCGCAGCAGTTCCAAGTGCGCGTCCCCGCCCATTGGAAAAACCTCGAATTCACCGGCCCCGGCATTCGCCGCCAGGATCACGACACCAATCTCTGGACACTGACGCTGCAAGACAAGGTGTGGGGAGCCTACACATTAGTGCTCACTTACGATTACACGTTTGATCCGCGCAAGGCCACGCTGGACGCGGGCGGCGCGCATCCGGTGGGGGCCGAGCGGGAGGAGGGCACGGTGGTCATCACCGCCGCGCCCGGACTCACGCTTGATCCTCCTGTGATCACCGAGCCGCTTCGCCAGATTGACCCAACCGAGCTCGCCCCGGCGGACCATGCTTTGATCAACCGGCCCGTCCTGCTCGCGGCGCGTTATCACGGGGCAAATTTCGCCCTTGCAGTGGCCTTGACCCGGCATGAGGAAGTGGCCGCGCTCGACGCCGTGGCGGACCGCGCCCAACTCACCAGCGTGCTAACTGACACGGGAGAAATGCTGACCCAGGCCAGTTTCATGGTGAAAAACAACGAGCGGCAGTTTCAAAAATTTCAATTGCCCGCCGGAGCCACGCTCTGGGGTGTCGCGGTCAACGGCGCGCCCGCCAAAGCGGATCGCGACGGTGACTGGCTGCTGGTTCCCCTGCCCCGCGTCGCGGACCGGAACCAGGCCTTCGCGGTGGACATCAAGTACGCGCAACAAGTCGGCAAACTCGGCGTCATCGCACCGCGCAATCTCGAACTGGCCGCCCCCCGGACGGACATGCCCGGCACCTACGCGGAGTGGGAATTGTTCGTTTCCCCCGCCAAGCGCGTGGGTGGCTTCGGCGGCAACATGACCGTGGCGCGGGGAACGGTTTACGGCGCGAGAGACGCGTGGCGTGACTTCATCGGGTTTTACCGAATGTTCTGGAGCAACCACGGCGCCGTCATCGTTTTTCTTGGCTGCGGCTCCGGGTTCCTCCTGTTGTTGATTTTCCTGGGCCGAAGGCGGCAATTCAACGGAGTGGTGCAGGCTTTGGGCATTTGCGCGGTAGTGGCGATCCTGGGGGGGATGCTCCTGCCCTCGCTAGCAAAGGCGAAAGCGAATGCGCAACGAATCAAGTCCGTAAACAATTTGAAGAACATTGGCCTGGCGGCGCGGGTCTATGCCACAGATCACGACAACCGGTTGCCTGATAGTTTCGAGGGGATGATGACCGAATTGAGCACGGACCGTATTCTATCGGACCCGGAGACCGGCGAGCGCTATGTTTATGTCGGCGCCGGCAAAAGCCTGGAGGATCCCAACGCCATCCTGGCTTATTCCTCGGACAAGCAAGGCCATCGCGAAGTGATAATGGCGGACGGCAGCGTGCAGCAAGTGAACGCCTCGCGCTTTGCCGATTTGGTGGCGAAAGATGACGCCGGTCGCCGCCAGCCCGCCAAAGTGCCCGCCCTTGCGGAAAACAGAGCTCCCGGAGAACCGGAAGCGATTACCGTCACGGCGTCGGACACGGCGGCCGCGAAACATTATGGCATCAACCCGACGGGGCCGAAACCGGCGTTGACGGCTTTGGGCGCCGCCACCCCCTTCTTCCAAGGCGGTCCCGCCGCCACCGTGCCAGCAAGCGCGGCCCTGCCCACAGCCACCGGCGTCCGCTCGCTTTCCATCGAGATTCCGCGCTCGGGCAAGGCGTTTCAATTCACCAAGGTCCTGAATCTCGACAGCGAGCCGGCGGTGATCCGATTCTCCGTGATGTCTGCCCGCGCCGCGTCGGTGCTGCGCACCATTGCCCAACTCGCTGGTTTCATTGCCGGTTTGGTGTTGGTCGCCACCCAAGTCCGCCGCGCCCGGCCCCGCTCTCTTTGGCTCGCGCTCGGCATTGTGCTCGCCCTCCTTTCCTTCGCCGACCTTTTGCTCATGTGGCGCGCCCTCCATTTACTGCTTATCATTGGCACGGCGGTTTTGTTCCTCATCGCTTTTCTCTGGGTGGCGCGGCGGGCCTTTCGCGCCCCGGCCGAATACTCCGTGTCCGACCCAATCATCCCCTCCGGCGCGTCAACCGCCGGTTCGACCGCGACCGCCATGCTGCTTGCGATTGGATTCCTCGGCGGCGGCGCCCGCCCGGCGGCGGCCTTGGAAATCGACTTCAAAACGCCCGCGGCTGTCCAGCCCGTCACCAATACCGTGTCGGTCGTCAGCGCCAGTTACACCGGTTCCGCGCGCGAGCGATCGGCGGAACTTGATGTGTTGTTTGAATTAAGCAGCCCGTCCACCAACCAGACGGTCGCCCTGTTTGGACCGGAGGTGGCCGTGCGCGATTTTGCCGTCATGACCGGCGAGGCGCGCCTCTGGCGGGACGGAAATCGCGTGGGCGTGTTGCTCCCGAACGCGGGCGCCGCGTCGATTCGCGCGCGCATCCTCGCGCGGATCAATGGAGACGTCACCCGGCGGCAACTCGCGTTCAAAATACCGCCCGCCCTCGCCAGCCGGTTGTCGTTGTTCAGTGACGAGGCCGACGCCGAAATCGAGTTTCCGGGCGCGGTCTCCTTTCAACGCGCCCCCAAGAGCAACGGCACTCAACTGGACGCGGTGCTGGGCGCGACCGAGGACCTCCAATTGCGCTGGACGCCCCGTTTCAAGCGCGCGGCAGAGGGCGGCGCCACGGTGTTTGTCCAGCAAAGCGCGGTGGTGACGTTCCAGAACGGCATGGCGACCACGCGCTCCGTCCTCGATTACCAGGTGCCCCAAGGCGACTTGCAGCAGTTGCGCGTGCAATTGCCCAAGAGCCGGCGTTTGTTGCGCGTCAGCGGCGAGACAGTCCGCAGCTGGCATCAAAACCCGGCAAACCACAATGAATTGGTGGTGGAATTGCTGCGTGGCGCCTCTCCCGCGTGCCGGTTGGAGCTCGAGTTGGAACAGAGTCTGGGAACACTTCCCTCGACCCTGGGCATTGAACTGCCGCGCTCGCTCGACGCGAAGCGGGAGACCGGCGAGATCGGCCTGATTCGCGGGGACGAGCTTGATTTG
>CAZMLP010000957.1:0-3593 GCA_964566745.1 uncultured Verrucomicrobiota bacterium
GACGGTCGAGGCGGTGGCTGGGGCGCTGGAGAAGTGGCTTGGCGATCGGGCGATGCGCGATGCAGCGGCGGCGCGGGCGCGGGGGTTTGCGCTGGAGACCTTTGGATGGGGGAAGATTGGTGGGGATTGGGTGGAGCATTATCGATCGGTGGTGGGTAAACGGGGCGGGGTGTAGATTGCCTATTTTGAAGTTCGTTTTGCGCCCGGGCACGATTGTGGTGCGCCGTGGTGCGCTCTCGGGGAATGACTGACGTTTTGACTGTTGAATTTTGTCGAGTTTTGTAGAAATGGGTACTGGGATGGCAAGCGCGCGGAAAATGCGCGGGATGACGGTGACTTTTGTGCTGTGCATCTTGTTTCCCCTTTCGAGACTCATTGTGTGAAGGGGATTGATCTCCCCCCAAATACACACGTGCCTCGCATTGTACCGTACAGGTTGCTAACTATCAAGTGGCAAACGATGATTATGTTGGTGCTCATCACAAGATTGATTAGTCGATAAAGGCAATCGAGCGCATGGCGATGGACTGGTGCTCGGTGTTCATGGCGACTTCGTGGACTGTCGCATTTCGGCGCTGAAGGGTGAATTTTCTGACTGCCCTGAGATTGCCTTTTGCGAGTCGATCAAATTGCGACCGGGTGAGCACGCGATGGGCTTGAGCATCGACGTATACTGATTCGCCGCCCGCGCGATATGCGAACTCAGCCAGATGGCTTGCCGGCGCTTCGCCGGAATACCGCGACTTGCGCCACCCAGACGGGTAGCAGCGCGTACTCGCGCACAGCTATTAAGCCCTCTGTGTCCTTTGGTGCGTCAGTGAAACCGTTTTTTTGTCTTGTGGAATGAAAGGAGTCCACCATGGAATGACCTGTTAGCCATGTAGCCCAGCGGGCGCGGCGTCGGAGCGATCCGGCCCGCGAAGCCCCGCTCTGGCGAAGGCGCGAGCCGTAGCGCAAGCGAACCTGAATCAGCCTCGTTACACCAGTGGGAGTGGCCAATCCGTCGAAGAGGACCAAGCCCGCACGGACGGTCAAGCAGCAGGTACATGCAGCCGCCCGGCTCCCCGGGGTCAAAGAGGACGGCGCGTGCCCACAGACAAAACCGGGAACTGAGAGACCTCGCCCGCCAGCAGACCTCTGCAAACGCCGGATGGAAAGACATAACCAACCGGTGTGGCGGGTGAGGAGTCGGATGGGCTCGTAGTAGCGTTGACGCGGAGTAATGTCCGCCGAGCCAAGGAGCCCTGACGGTATCGAGCCCACGTAAGAGAAAGAGAGGCCCGCTTGTCCCAGACCGGGAACAGTACGGAAGATTCAGCAGACCTGCCCCACCACCTGTTGGTGAACGGCAAAGGCCTGCCGGAGAAAGTCTTTCTTTTGAGACAGAAGCTATACCTCAAAGCCAAACGGGAGCCGGCGTTTCGGTTTTACGCCCTGTATGACCGGATCTGCCGGCGCGATGTGCTGCTTGCGGCGTGGGAACAGGTGGCTGCCAATGGCGGAGCGCCTGGCGTGGACAATCTCAGCATCGAAGCGGTGCAAAAGAGCGATCACGGCGTATCGGGTTTTGTGAGCGAGATTGAACAAGCGCTCCAATCCCGAACCTATCGTCCGCAGGCGGTCAAACGCGTCTACATCCCCAAAGCCAACGGCAAGCAGCGTCCATTGGGCATCCCCACGATCCGTGATCGCGTGGTGCAAATGGCCGTGTTGCTGATCATCGAGCCAATCTTCGAGGCGGATTTCCTGGACTGTTCCTTTGGATTCCGTCCCGGCCGCTGTGCTCATGATGCGCTGGAGGAGATCAAGATCAATCTCCAGCAGGGCCGAAAGGAAGTGTACGATGCGGACTTACAGTCGTACTTCGACACCATCGACCACGAGAAGCTGATGAAGTGCGTAGAGAGGCGGATCGTGGATTCGAGCGTATTGAAGCTGATCCGGATGTGGCTGAGGGCGGTGGTTGTTGAGCCGGGTGATAAACCCGGCGATCCGCCCAAGGTCAGCCGGAGCAAACAGGGAACGCCTCAGGGCGGAGTAATCTCGCCTCTGCTGGCCAACCTGTATCTGCACTGGTTTGATAAACTGTTCCACCGATCCGATGGGCCGTACCGCTGGGCCGATGCCCGGCTGGTGCGGTATGCCGATGACTTTGTGATTCTGGCAAAGCATGTCGGGGTTCGGATCAGGACATTTGTGGAACAGACGCTGGAAGGTCGCTTTGGCTTAACCGTCAACCGCGACAAGACCCGCACGGTCAGTCTTCATCTGATCGGAACGAGTCTGGACTTTCTGGGGTATACGTTCCGGTACGAGCGGGATCTGCAAGGCAGGCCCAAGCGATACCTGAACCTCTGTCCCTCGAAAAAGTCCTTGCAGCGTGAGCGGAACAAACTGCGCGAGATGACCGGACCCGACAGATGCTTCGTGCCGATTGGCGCGTTGATCGCCCAGATCAATACGCACCTCAGAGGCTGGAGCAACTATTTTAAGAAAGGTTATCCCCGCAAGGCGTTTCGCCAGATCAACGCCTTCGTGCAGACACGACTGATCGGCCACCTCCACCGCCGCAGCCAACGGCCCTACCGGGGACGCGGCGAAGGGAGTTGGTACGCCCACCTGCATCACCTGGGTTTGCAACCCCTGTGAGACAGGCCCGTGAATGCTGGAGAAGAACGATATCGTGAGAGCCGGATGCGGGAAACCCGCCCGTCCGGTTCGTCGAGGGAGAACTGAACGGCAATCGGGCCGTTCAGTTCTCTACTCTACTGGTTGTATTCCGCCTAAGGCCCGCCAACCAGCACCCTCGCCATTCGACCACCCCACCACCTTCTCCGTCTCCACCGTAAGTGGCAGCGGGCCGGCGTCAAGGACTGACGCAAAATCCGAAAATCCGGCGACGATGCGGCACGAAACGCCATGGTCCCCGCGCGCCGGATTTGCGGATTTTGTGCTTCGCATCCTTGACGCCAACCCGCCGCCACAGGACGCTCCGCCTACGAAGGTGGAGGGGTTAGTTTGTTGAGGAATGGGGACGGCATGGGATGGTGGGCGGGGTTTGCCTATACTCTCCCTAGCAGCGATGGAATTTGACAGGAGTGCGCATGCCAGCAAGCTCGAACTTTTTCAGGGGCGTTGCGGTGACCATCGCCTGCACCGATATCGCAGCTTCGGCGCGTTTCTACCATGAGATATTGGGAGCCACACGACATCCGCGCGATGAGGGCTTTGGCTGCCGCTGGTTTCTTCTCGGTTCCTTCGTCCTTAATTTGATGGCGAACGCCGAGCAGCGCAGCCCAGCCGTGTTTCCGACGCATGCTATGCCGATTCTGTGGCTTGAGGTTGACGATCTCGCCGAGGCGAAGCGCCGCTTCCTGAGCGCAAGAGTCAGAATCATTGACGAGCCCATCGACGGGCCTTCCATCATGGTCGAGGACCCGGATGGACTCTTGATAGAGGTGTGGCAGCGCGAGGCCTCCGCAGATGTGGCGCGCGGGGCGTGATTCATCGCTCGTCCAGCCGCCGGCCCCTTCAAACCCTCAACACACTAACGCCTCCACCTTCGTATGCGGAGCGTCTGCGTGGCGGGCCGA
>CAZMLP010000958.1:0-2342 GCA_964566745.1 uncultured Verrucomicrobiota bacterium
AACTGAATCCGCGTGCGGTCCCAGAACTCGCGTCCCTTTTTGGTTTTAATGAAGGCGAACCAACCGTAAATGATCGCGCCAATGACGATGAATCCGATCAGGAAATACTTCTGCATGATCTTGGACACATCAATCAAGAACTGCGTCGGCGCGGGCAACTTGGCGCCGAAACCACTGAAAATCTCGCCGAACACCGGCACGACTTTGATCAACAAGAAGACCGTTATGCCAATGGCGATGATCGTGACCGCCGTGGGATACATCATCGCCGACTTGACCTTCTTGCGCAGCCGGGCGGTGTTTTCCTGATAAGTGGCCAGGCGGGACAAAATCTCCGCCAGCAACCCGCCTTTTTCGCCCGCGTCCACCATGCAGACGTACAGGCGATCAAAAGCCTTGGGGTGCTTCTTGAGGGCGTCGGAAAAGCTGTCGCCTTGCTCGACTCGCGCGGTCACGTCCTTGATGATGTCGCGCATCACCTTGTTGGAAGTCTGCTCGCCCAAGGCTTGCAGGGACTGCACCATCGCCAAACCGGCGTCGATCATCGTCGCCAATTGGCGCGTGAAAACCACCAAATCCGCCAATTGCACGGTGCCACCACCGGTTTTGCCCTTCTTGGCGACCTTTTCCTGGATCGAAACAACGAGGAGATTGCGGTTTAGCAGGGCGGCAATCGCCGCCTCTTGGGAGGATGCGTCCACGCTGCTGCGGATCTCCCTCCCGCTACCCGCCTCGCGCGCAAGATAACTGAATGACGGCATATCGTTGTGTGGTAGTAGCAATTTCCCGCTGGAAACGCAAGTGTGTTCGCCAGCAGGCCCTTCCGCAGGGGATGGGCTGGACCGGATCCACTGCGAACGGCCTGTCTTTCCGTTATCGGCACGATCCTCTCCCAAGCACATTGATTTCTGGCCAATTGCCAATAAATTAACTTTTTAAGCAATCTCATAACAATCGTAAAAGAGTCCTGAAAACGGCGGGCGCTCGCGTCCGGGTGAAAAAGGGCTATCTTCGCAACCGCGCGATGTGCTTGCATCAAGCCCGCGCAACCAGCGCGAGGCACAAAGCATGTTGGCGAGCATCAAATCTGTTTCGAGAGACCAAGTGGCGGCAATGTTCCGAGATTGGAAGCAGCCCGCCTACCGGGTGGACCAGCTTTTGCAGTGGGTTTACACGCGCCGGGCGGTGAATTGGGACGAGATGACCAACCTCCCCAAGTCGCTTCGCGATCAACTGCGCGCGCATTTCAATTTGGAGCGATTCGATTTGGCCCGCCGGCAAGGCTCCCGCGATACCACGCAAAAGTTCCTCTGGCGGCTGAGTGACGGATCATTCATCGAGAGCGTCCTCATCCCGGCAAATCCGGCGCTCTACGGCGAGGCAAGCGATCGACATACTTTGTGTGTCTCGACGCAAGTGGGTTGCGCCTACGGATGCAAGTTCTGCGCGAGCGGGCTGGAGGGCTGGAAGCGCAACCTCCGGGTGGACGAGATTGTGGACCAAGTGCTGGCAATCGAGCGCTGGAACGAGCAGGCGGCAAAAGCCGAGCTTGCAGCGGGAGCAAGCACCCTCGCCACCGCCGAAGCGCCCCCCGGCCCCGAGCGTTTGGTGAACAATCTCGTCATCATGGGCATGGGCGAGCCGCTGGCGAACTACGACAATCTGCTGTCGGCTTTGAGGATCATCAACGCCCCGTGGGGTGTCGGCATCGGCGCCCGCAAGATCACTATTTCCACGAGCGGCTTGGCGCCGCAAATCCGCAAGCTCGCGGATGAGCCGTTGCAATTCCGGCTGGCCATTTCCCTGCACGGCGCCACCGATGAGACGCGCAACAAGATCATGCCGGTGAACCGGAAGTATCCGCTGGCCGAGCTGACGGCGGCCTGCGAGTACTATCAAGAGAAAAAGGGGCGGATGATCACGCTGGAGTATATCCTGATCGCCGGAATCAACGATGCCATCGAGGAGACCAGGCCCCTGGCCCGCTTGGCGCAACGCTTGAACGCGAAGGTAAACTTGATTCCCTACAACGCCGTGGACGGCTTGGAATGGCAGCGACCCGAAGAGGCGACGCAAGAAGCCTTCCTCGAAGCCCTCACCGCCCAGCGCGTGACCGCCACTTTGCGGCGGGAGAAGGGGCATGACATCGACGCCGCTTGCGGCCAGTTGCGCCTGAAAACGGAGCGTGAACTGGCCAAGGCGGAAGCGGCGGGATAGCCATTATCGACACGGGTTTTTCTTTTGCATTTCACGGGGTTCGTTATTTATTGAGGCGTGATTGCGTTGATCGATTACGGCGCCGGGAACCTCCGCAGTGTCCACAAGGCATTGCGATACCTGGG
>CAZMLP010000959.1:0-2782 GCA_964566745.1 uncultured Verrucomicrobiota bacterium
CGTCGGCCGCCTCGAACAGGCCGAGCCGCGCCATGCGCGCGTCCGTGAAGGCTCCCCGTTCGTGGCCAAACAACTCGGACTCGGCCAGCTGCTCGGGCAACGCGGAACAATTCACCTCCACCAGCGCCTGGCCGGCGCGCGGCCCTTGCTGGTGCAGCCAGCGCGCAATAGTCGTTTTGCCGGTGCCGGTCTCGCCAGGAATCAGTACCGGCGGCAGCTCGGTTTGCATACGCCGGTCCGCCGCCAAAATCTTTTGCAACTGTGCCTGTAAAGCGGCCAGCGAGCTGCCGAAGAAAAACTCCTTGTGGCCGTCCTGGGTCCGCCGGTGCTCGTCCAATCGCGCCGATTTTGCCGCGCGACGCGCGCGCTGGATCACCAACGGCAGCTCCCCCGGGTCGAACGGCTTGACCAGATAGTCCACCGCCCCGAGCTTGATTGCCTCGACGGCCCCGGCCACGCCGCCGTGAGCTGTCATGACAATCACGCTCGTGGAGGCAGAGATGGCTTTCTCCTTCAGCAGGTCCAGCCCGGATCCGTCCGGCAGATTGACGTCCAGCAAGACGAAATCCGCGCTCAACCGCTCCAGGAACTTTCGGGCCTGGTCCAGCGAGGCCGCCTGGGTCACGTCGGTTCCCAATCGCTCCAAAGTCGCCGCCAGTTGCTTCCTCAACAGCAACTCGTCCTCCACAATCAAGATACTCAAGCCCGTCAATACGTTGCTCGTCACACTCATGCGCGTCAAATTTCCATTTCCTGGCGGCTCCTGCCTCCGGGGCTAAACTTTTTTCGGGTTTTGCTCAAGGCGACCCAAGGCCGCCCATTTTTGTTGTGATAGCATGACTCGGGCCGGGCACCGCAAATCCTTACATTTTGCCCGAAAATCGGTGTCGCCGTCTCTCCAGTCATGTCAAGGCGCCTTGACGGTCCGTTACACTCAAAAGCCGAAGTTGGCTTGTGGCGTCGGCCGTTTCGAGCCTTGATCCGCCTTGATTCACCGAAAACCCTTCGCGGATGACTTGCCCGGTTTTCTCTGCGCCCTCCTGTTCATTATTCAATCTGCCGCGTGCGGGGGCCGTGCGCAGCACCTTGATTTACCTTGAATCCCTTGAATTTCCCAGGGGGTCTGCGTTTTCGGCCACGTGTCCACTCTCCGGTGACGAGGGTGGCCCTCGCCAAGCCCCTTGAACAGGCTTGAATCGCCCGACTTCCGGCCGCCGTATGCTTTTCCACTCTTTCGGCCCGTCGGCGACCGTAAAAATCGCCGTGCGCCAGCACCTTGAATAGGCTTGAATCCCTTGGATTTTGACCTACTTGCGGTTTCGACCGCCACGTTCCGATGCCTCGCTGGTGGAGGTGGCCGACGCGAGCACCTTGATTCACTTGGATCGGATTGATTTTTCTCCATGGGCGCGACGGGCGGAACAATTCCGCTCTCATATTTTAGACGCTTCAAGCGTCCGGCTGGTTCAAAACAACTCGGCTGGAATTGAGATACTTGCCAAAACGGTCATTCCCCGCGAATCCAATTGGAATATCCAATCCTTGACTCTGTTCCATGCAGCCTTTTTGAATGGATTGCGCCGCCAAGAATACCATGAAACCGAAACTAAGACCGACCGTTCTGGTCGGCGTGGTTTTGGCCGCTGGCGTGTTCCTGGCGATATTGCGGTGGTGCTCTGATGACAACTTGCCCACTGACCCCATGGCTTTTGCGGCAGCAGTTCTGAAAGATCCTTTGATCGAATGGAGGTATCCGATCAATTTCTGGGGAAAAGTCGTGGATGAAAATGGGAGGCCGGTGGCTGAGGCGAATGTTCGCTTCACTTGGAACGACCTTTCACCGAAAGGAACCTCGACTCATGATGCCACAAGCGATTCATCGGGTTTGTTTTCCCTCTTGGGTCGCAAAGGGAAACGCCTGTATGTCGTGATTGAAAAGCCGGGATATTATCAAGAGTTTGAATCCGCCTTCTCGGCATACGAGTATGCCGCCCCGAGCGAGCGCTTTCATCCCGATCCCAAGAATCCCGTGGTGTTCCGGCTGAAGAAAGCCGGTGAATGGGAGCCGCTGTTGTATCGCGGAGGGCTGGTTAAGCTGAGCGACCACCACTCCCGGCTGATTTTGAACTTTGACAATGTGTACGACAAACGCACCGGGCCGGTGGAAATGGATGTGTGGTGCGACCCGCAGCAAATCGAGGGTCAGCGTTTTGACTGGTCCTTCACGATAAAAGCGCCCACTGGCGGCGTGGTGGCGTGGACCGATGACTTGCCCGGGGCCGCGCCCGAGATTGGTTACCAGCCGGAATTGAAGCTCGAATGGAAAGCCGGAAATCCCGATTGGCAGTTTATTATTTCGCCGAAATTCTACTTCAAGTTTGGCTCGCCTGCACGCTATGGACGTTTGCAAATCATGCGATACGCGGCCAATGGTGAGTGGATGCAACTGCGCTATTGGGTTAATCCCAGTGGCTCACGTAACCTAGAGGCGGAGCCGGCCAAGTCTTTCGATCCTCTGCCACAGGAGTGAGATTGAAGATATTGGGATTCTGCCATCCGCCGCCTGATGGCTGGCTCGCGTGGGGCAAGCGGCTTTACCCGACTTCGCTGGAAACGACGAAAAGCCGCGAAATATTTGCGACCTCAACCGGGAGACAAGAGCCGGAGATTGTCCGGAGTCCACTGATCCAGCACCCACTGCGCAATGCGTTTCACCTCCCGCCCGCCACCGTTGGCGGAGGATCGATGACGTCCGGCGATGGCGCGAAGCTCCTCCAGAACC
>CAZMLP010000960.1:0-5889 GCA_964566745.1 uncultured Verrucomicrobiota bacterium
ACCCGGCCCGGCTTGCCGCGCTTTTGCTTCGCATCCGCAGCTTTTCACACAACCGCCGGGAAAAGGCGCCAACAAACTTCAAAAATCGTTCAACGCGGAAAACCGCCCTTCTGGCCAAAGGAGATGTGGGTAATTGAAAGCGCGCAAGTCCAGGTACAACCAGCGGTCGAACATGCCGAGGGCCTTCAATTTCGCCCATTCATCCACGCTGAAGAGCGAGCGAATCTTGGCGAGTTCCGTGGCGCGGATCACCGCGAGGCCGCCCTCGATGTCGCCAATGGCCTTGGCGGCGGCTCGAATGGCGTCCTCGCTGGGAGCGTCCGCCGTCACCGCGTCGTCCAGGGTCTCGACGGCGGTTTTGAGTTGCGTGAGCAACGCCTGGCTGTTTGTGACAATGGCGCTGTGGGCATCCTTGAGCGCCTGCTGTTGCACGGCGGTCAGGGTGACGGGCTGGTTGGCGCCCACGTGAGGCGGGCTTTTGGGGCCGCCCGCTTGCAGGCTGTTGACGGCGGAAACCAGCAGCGCGACGGCGCAACCAATTCCCAGCCAGTGCCGGATATAATTTAGCTTCATAGGGACCGATTTTATTTGCCAAGCCGGATTTCCCGCCGGCTCGTTTCGGGTGCTGGACACCCAGCACCTTCCCTATTAGCACCGGTCATGCTGCAATTATGTTGGCTTCACTTCCTTGTGTGTCCCGCGTCATGGATTGGCCGGTGAACCCCCCCGCAAAACGGCGCCGGACCTCGCCCGGCGAGCAGCCGGCATGGCGCTTGAAATAGGCGCCGAAATGGGACGGGCTCTTGAACTCGAGCGAATAGGCAATCTCCGCCACGCTGCGCGTGGTGTGCAGCAGCATGCGAACGGCTTCGATATAAAGCCGTTCGTCGATCAAGTCCCCTGGCGTTTTGCCGAACTCCTTGCGCAGCGTCTCGATCAAATGGTTCGCCGTGACTTGCAGGCGCGCGGCGTAATCACGCACTTGGCGCTGCTTCAAATAATTCTTGTTCACCTCCCACCAGAAACGGCGCGCGAGCCGCGCGGCGGCGGTCTCCCCCGAGCTGCCAGGCGCAACCTGCGCGCAGACCCGCTGGCAGCGGATTAACAGCAATCCGAGCAGGGCGCGCGCGGCGTCATGCCGCAACGGATCGGCGGACTCCAGTTCCCCCAGCAGCGTTTGAAATTCGTGCTCGAACCCGGCGTGGTGCGCCGCCGGAACCTTGAGCGTGCGCGGATTGTTGGGTCCGAAGAAGAAAGGCAACTCGTCCCGAACTCCTCCCGCCTCGCTTACCCCCCAAGGGGAAAACCCAACCCGATAGCCGCGCAGATCGTCCTCGAAACTCCAACTGTGCGACTGGCCGGCGGAGACAAACGCCAATGTCCCGGCAGTCAACGGATGAATTCCAAAATCCGTCCGCTGCTCGCCGTGACCGGCGGTGATCCAGTAAATCTCGAAATACGAATGCCGGTGCCAGCCCCGGCACGCGAGAGCGGCATCCGCCAGATTGATCCGGTTGACGGTGATTTGATCGCCAACGGGATCAGCGACAGATTCAGTGACAGAATGAATGCGCGAAGTTTCCATGATAACCTCGTAGTGATGACGAACTGAAAATCAATTGTTTGCGTCCGCGTTCGCGGCGGAGGCGCGGCTTTCGTGATAATCGAGCAAGTATTGGCGGCGTTGGTTGGCAAAATCTTTCAGGCTGATCACCGTTCCGCCCGGGCCGTCCGCCTCCACCTCTTCCGTCATGCCTTTCAGGAATGCCTCGGTCGAATCGAGCTTCCGGCCGTCCGCCTGGACATCCGCCGCGATCAACTCGTGATACTGCCTGGCAATGGGCCCGAGTTTTTCCCAATCAAGCCATTTCCGGGCAATATCGCGCACATATCCCAAGTACCTCTCCCGCAAGGCGGGAACCGCGAGCAGCTTCGAGAGCAGCGGCTTGGTGTCGTCTTTGGCATCGATCAGGGGGTCCAATTCGACGCCTTTGATATTGGAGCCACCGCCCGGTCCGCGACCGGGCCCTCCCATGCGGACAAAATGCGGCGGCGGCAGCAAGGCTCTCATCCCCGCGAGCAAATTCTCCTCGCTCAAAGCCCCGGTCTTTTCCACGTCCCATTGGGTGAACCATTTGGCGAAGGCAACCTTCGCCTCCGCCCGGGTCAACGCGCCGTTTTTGTCCACGTCCATTGCCGCGAAAAAATTGGGGCCAATGAACCGGGCCGGGGAAAATTCACCTCCCCGGCCGGAGGGCTGATTTCGAGACAATTCCTTATTGTCACGACTGGAATCGGCTTGTGACGCGGTCATCAAGCTGCCGAAATGCTCCACGAATTGCTCCTGCCTCACCGCGCCGGTCTTGTCCGGGTCCAACCGGTCAAACCAAGTTTCCGCCACGGTGTTGAACTCCGGCGCCGAGAGTTGTTGATCGTGATTTTCGTCTCCCAAGCTAAACATTTCTCGTGCCAACTCCATTCCGGGGCCACCCCGCATGCCACCCATGCGCGGGCCGCCCATTCCCGGTCCTGCCATCTCGCCGGGACCGCGAAAGCCGGGGCCTCCCGGGCCACGCTGTCCGCCGGGTCCCATCATCATGACACGCATGCCGCCCGGTGACTCAGGCCGCAGAAAGGTCTCGTTCGAGTCGCGGGGGAAAACGTGGAACTGGCCCTTCGTGTCCTCGTAAAGCGCGTAATCACTGGTGCGGATCCAATAGCCGTCGTTGTTGACGAGGGCGTTTTCCAGCGCGAGGAACTTCAAGGCGCCATCAATGTCGAGCAGCGGCGCAAGCGATTTCTCCAACTGGTCGGCCGGGGTTTCATTGAGCACTTTGCAGAGCTTCGCCAAGTCAGCCCACGCCCGCGGATTCTCCTTGGACTTCAATTCATAAATACCCCGGTAAGCCCGGGCATCGTCGCCGAGATATTTCAGGCTCCCTTGTCCGCCGGGGCTGCCGGGCACTTTCCAACGATTTCCCTTGGTCGAGCCGCACCAATCCTTGATGAATTCCTTGTTGAAGGCCTGCGCGTTTACATAGACGCCCCAATTCTCGCCGTTAATGACCACGCGGCCAAAATTGGCCTTGGGCGCGGGCACGTAGTCGCGCTCGATCTGATAAGAAAGCACCGTGCGGAGAAAAGTGGGATCCTCGTGGGAATTGAGCAGTTCGATGGTCCGGTAACCGCCAATCGCCTGGTCCTTGTGCATGAAATCCAGCGACAGGACCAGCGAGCGCTTGCGCCCCTCGCTCACGGACATGAACGAGGACATGCCGTGGAAATGGACACCCACATCATTGTAAACTTTTCCGTCCACCGTGAGTTTCGCCGGAATCTCGATGTCGGTGTTTTTAAAGGCGGCAAGTTGCTTCTCCCAGTCAGCGTCCTCGAACTCGATGAAGAAGGTGCGCAGAATCAACGGGGCATAGAGCGGCTCGTTCGCGTAGCTCTTCACCTCTGACGGAGCCAACTTCGCGTTTGGCTTCACCGGAGCCTGCTCGCCCCGGGGCCCGCCCGGCCCGCGAAATCCGCCGGGCCCCCGCCGAAAGCCGCGCCCTCCACCTTCCTTTTGCAAAAACTCATAAGCGGCCTTCCGTTCAGCGGCATTGAGCATGTGATCGCCATCCCTGTCAAACTGCTCCACCAAATCTTGTTTCTGGTGAGGGCCACCAAATCCACCCGGTCCGTCAGCAAACGGGGGAGGCCCCCCAAACCCGCCCTCTTCAAAGGGGCCGTCTGGCGGTTGGGCGAGGGCAACAAAAATGGTGGCGCAAGCCGCGGCAGCCGTGGCGCGAATCAAAGGATGACGAAATGTTGTCATAACAAAAATGGGGACGACTGCCGGCCCTCAGCGCTGGCCGCCAATATTTCCAACACCAGAACCACCGCCCAAGTTGCCGAAGCCCGAGTTGCTGTTATTGGCCCCGGTCTGCATCGATTGCACATTCTGCTGGATGCGGCTGGTGAGCGCGCTGTTTTGGTTGGCCGTGTTGCGATTCATGGAAGTGGTGCTCTTCTGGAACATGTCCTGGAGGATTTGCTGCACCGCCTGCGGGTCGGCATTCTCCAGGTTATAGACATACACCCGCTGCTTGCGGGCGGGGTTGCCGTCCAGCCGCTCGATCACTTCCGCGATGTGCGGCATGAGCGCGCTCGCGGCGCTCACGATGAGCGAGGATGTGCGCTGGTCGGCCACGGCAACCACTTTGGTTTGCTGTTTGGCGCGCGCGGTGGTGTTGCCGGAATTGTTGTTATTATTGCCACCACCCGGATTGAAGCCCGGCGGTCCGAAGCGGAACGGGTTTTGGTCATTGCCATTGCCGCTCTTCGAGTCATCCGGAAAAAGCGAGCCCAGTGTGTCTGCCAATTCGACCGGGTCCGCGTTTTTAAGATGGGACACTCGCAACTCGGTGATGTCATTCACCGGCTGGTCCACCTTGCCGACCAAGTCGTCGATCATCGGGATGATGGCCTCGGGCGCGGCAATGATCATCGAGTTGCTGCGCTCGTCGGCCACGGCCACCACCTTGGGGCTGATCGCATTGCCGCCGCTGCCGTTGTTGTTATTGGCGCCGCCCTGTCCACCCCCCAGCCCGCCAAAACCGCCGGGACCACCGGGCCCGCCAAAAAAGAAACCACCCTGCCCGCCGCCACCTTGCTGGCGGTTGTTGTTGCCCCCCGTCTGCGTGGGCGTGAACAATTCCTTGATGGTGGCCGACAACGCCTTCGCGTCCGCGTTTTTTAAAGAATAGACCTTGATCAAAGAGGTGCCGGAGATCGACTCGTCGAGCGCGTTGATGATCTCTGTCAGGCGCTTGATGTCCGCCTGCGTCGCGGTAATCAACAGCGAGTTGGCGCTCTCGTTCACGCTCATCTCCGCGTAGGCGCCGATTAGCGGGCGCAAATTCGTGAGCAATTGCGTGACGTTTGCCGCGCGCACCGGGACGATTTGGGTGACCAGGGTGTCGCTTTTCGGAATCTCCCTGGCGTTGCCGCCCTGCTTCACCGGCAAATCGCGCTGCTTCGCGCCGTCCTCGGCGATGATCGTGAGAATACGACCATTGCGCAGCGCCGCGTAACCTTGCCGGTGGAGCACCGCGTTGAGCAAGTCAACGGCCTCGTCCTTGGTCACCAGCTGTTTGCTCCACATGTCGAGTTTCCCCTTCACTTCGGTTTCCTTGACGATGATGAAACCGGCGGCCTCGCTGAAATAATTCAGCACCATCTCCAGCGGCACGCCACGAAAGTTCAGAAGCATCTCGCCCTCGGCCAGAGGCATGGCTGGAGTTGCAGCGGAGGGATCGGCGGGAACTGTCGTGGCAGCCTCGGCGGCGCGGGCAGGGCGCAAGCCGCAAGCCAGGGCCCCGGCCACCAGGAAGGAAACGACGAAGCGGTTCATAGACGTAACTCCATTCACTCGACCGGCGTGACTGGCGCGATTTCTTTCATCGCGAGCACCATACTCCGGGGAGGATTAAGCCATCATTAAGAGCAGATTTTTTGAAAAAATCGTGGTTCGGGGCCAATTTAATGGTCCCTTAATCCAAGAATGGTTAGAGTGAGGCGTTTGATAGGGCAAAATGGACACCCTGCGCCTCCGGAGTGGCAGGGTTGCTTGAAGCTTCAGGCGTCATGAGAATTTTGGTCGTGGAAGACGAGCCGCGTTTGCTCCGCAACCTCGCCAAGGCGTTGCGCGAGGAGGGGTATGCCGTGGACACGGCGGAGGCGGGGGACGACGGGCTTTACAAGGCGGAAAGCTGCAATTACGACGCGGTGGTGCTGGACGTGATGCTTCCCCAAATGGACGGCTGGACTGTGCTGGAGCGGATTCGGAAACAAAAGCAAACCCCGGTGCTCATGCTCACCGCCCGGGACGCCAGCCAGGAC
>CAZMLP010000961.1:0-2287 GCA_964566745.1 uncultured Verrucomicrobiota bacterium
CCTCGGTGCATGACACGGTCGCCACCATTCTTTCCCGGATGCGGAAGGAGCTCAAAACCTCCGAGATTCGCGGTTTGAAAGTGGAGCGGGCGGCCACTTTCCTTACACCAGCCGACCGCCAGATTCTCGGCACGGAGCACATATCCTTTAGCGTCAACACTCCGGTGCGGGTCTCGCTGCTCCGTGACCTGGGCCTCACCAACGAGCCGTTCTGGCTGCCGGAACAGGGCTTCGCGAAGACGGCGACGCGTTGGAAAGAGGACGAGGACCAATACGAGGTCTGGCAGAAGGATTTTCCGGCGGGGCGCGTGGGTTTGGGCGTGAACTCGTTGCGCGGTGGCGGCGCGCATTATGCCATCGCGCTCACGCCCGTCACACCGGGTGCCGCGCTGACCGTCACCGACCTTTACCCCGGCCAACTTCGTTTGGACACGCTGCAGTCCGGCGTGAAACCGCACGTCGATAGCGACCGGGTGTTCACGAACTTGCCGCCCGCTTTGCTCGGCCAGACCTGCATCCGCACCGTCAACGCCTCGCGCGACGACGCCCGGCTCATCGACACGCTGCTTGTCACGGACCACCCCGCGTCACTCGCGCCGGATAACATCATCCTCACCTGGGGCGGTGATCCCCGCTCCACCCAAAGCATCCAGTGGCGCACCAGCTCGGGGACGCGCGGCGGAATGGTGTTATACAAAAAGAAAGAATGGCCGAACGAGCCGGTTCGTCCGTTCCAGCCCGCTTACGCCCAGAGCACGCGGATCGACGCGCAGAACGTCGTGAACAATCCGACCATGTTTTGGCACACCGCCGTCTTGCGCGATTTGGAGCCGGACACCACGTATGTTTACATCGTCGGTGACGGCAGTCGCGAGGCGTGGTCGCGCCCGGCCGAGTTCACCACGGCCCCGACGCGGACCAAGCCGTTCTCCTTCATTTACATGGGAGACGCGCAGAATGGCCTCGACACTTGGGGCAAGCTGGTCCGCCGCGCGTATCAGGACCGGCCTGATGCCGCGTTTTACCTCATGGCGGGCGACTTGGTGAATCGCGGCGCCGAGCGGGATGATTGGGACAAGCTTTTTCACAACGCGGCCGGCATTTACGACCATCGGCAATTGGTGCCCGTGATCGGCAACCACGAGTGTCAGGGGGTGAACAGTTATCCGGCGCTTTATCTCAAGTTCTTTGACCTGCCGCGCAACGGCCCGCCGAACCTCGAGCCAAAACGCGCCTACGCGTTCGAATACAGCAACGCGCTCTTCGTCATTCTGGACTCGAACCTGCCGCCGGAAACCCAGACCGCCTGGCTGGAACAGCAGCTTTCCCAGAGCAAGGCGAAATGGAAGTTCGTCTCGTATCATCATCCCGCCTACTCTTCGGTTCCACGCCGGGACAACAAGCAGGTTCGCGACCTGTGGACACCAATTTTCGACAAATATCATGTGGACATGGCGCTGCAAGGCCACGACCACGCTTACCTCCGCACTTACCCGATGAACGGACAGAAGCGGGTCAACGGGCCGCGCGACGGCACGGTCTATATTGTCTCGGTCTCCGGCACGAAACATTACAAACAGGACAAGCGGAATTACACCGAGGTTGGCATGACCAATGTCTCGACCTTCCAAGTGCTCGACATTCGCATCGATGGCGACCGCCTCACCTACCGCGCCTACGACACCGAGGGCAAACTGCGGGATGAGTTGGTGATTGAGAAGTGAGCCCTACGCAAACCGGTCCTCGGTCCATGGGTCGGCGGTGTTCGAGTAGCCGCGCACTTCCCAGAAACCAAGAATATCCCGGTCGAGAAACGTGATCTCACGGACGAATTTCGCCCCTTTCCACGCGTAACGTTTGGGGATGATCACTCGCGCGGGACCGCCGTGCTCCTCGGTCAACGGCTTGCCGTTCCATGAGTGGGCGATGAGCACGTCATCATCCATGCAGGCGTCCAGCGGGTTGTTGGTGGAGTAGCCGTCGTAGCTTTTGAAGAAAACGTGCGTCGCGGTGGACTTGGGTTTCACCAAGTCAGCGAGAGTGAAGAACGCCACACCCTGCCATTTCATGTTGAATTGGCTCCAAGTGGTGACGCAATGAAAATCGCTGGTGTCTGTAAATTGCGGCAACGCCATGAACTGCGCCCAGTCCAGCGTGACCGGATTTTCAACGTGGCCGTGGATTTTGAGCGACCAGTTTGCGGGGGAAACGCCCGGACGGATGCCGAGATCCAGCACGGGGAAGTTGTGCACTTGGCGCTGCCCGGGCGGCAGGCGGTCCACAGAAC
>CAZMLP010000962.1:0-1874 GCA_964566745.1 uncultured Verrucomicrobiota bacterium
ATCGCTCCCACCAACGGCGTGTTGGCCGGAACGGCACCAAGTCTCATCTACACTCCGGCAACGAATTTCAACGGCGGTGACGCGTTCACGTTCATTGTAAACGACGGACAACTCGACTCCGCCCCGGCCACGGTGGTTTTGACCGTGTCGCCGGTGAACGACTCTCCGTTCGCGATCGGGCAATCACTGGCGACGCCGGAGGATGTTCCGCTGGCGGTGACTGTCACGGGCAACGACGTGGAGACGAGCAACTTGACTTTCTCAGTGGTCAGCGGTCCGGCGCATGGAACAATCACCGGCTCCGGACCGGCATTCACCTATGCTCCGGACGCGAATTATTTTGGAACGGACGCGTTCACGTTCAAGGCAAACGATGGCGACTTGGATTCCACGCCAGCCACGGTGAGCCTCACCGTGACCCCGGTGAACGACGCGCCAAGTTTCGTGAAGGGGGCGGACCAAACCGTGCTGGAGGATGCCGGCGCGCAGACGGTGGGCGGCTGGGCGACAGCGATCAGCCCGGGACCGGCGAACGAGGCGGGCCAAGCGGTAAATTTCACGGTAACGACCGACAACCCCGGCCTGTTCGCGGCGGGACCGGCCCTCTCGGCCAGCGGAGCCCTCACTTACACTCCGGCCGCCAATGCCAGTGGATCGGCCACCGTTACCGTGCGCTTGCACGACGATGGTGGCACCGCCGACGGAGGAGCGGACACGAGCGCGGCGCAGACTTTCCTGATCAGCGTGACGCCAGTGAACGACGCCCCGGTGGCGACGGCGCAGACGCTTACAACGGCTGAGGATACCGCGCTGGCGGTCACACTTACGGGGGCGGACATCGAGGGTTCCATTTTGACCTTCACGATTGTGAACCCCCCAACGAATGGCGTGCTAACCGGAACGGCGCCGGATCTCACGTACCGGCCAAACACCAATTATTTTGGCGCGGACACGTTCACATTCAAGGCGAGCGACGGCGAGCTGGATTCCGCGCCGATCGCAGTGGCCATTACGGTCACGCCGGTAAATGACGCGCCGATGGCCGCCGCCCAAATGTTGCATTTGGACGAGGACACTTCCCTGGCCATCAACCTGACCGGCAGCGACGTGGAGGGGAGCATGTTGACATTCACCATTATCAACGCGCCGACCAACGGCGTGCTGACCGGCACGGCGCCGAACCTCACTTACACGCCGAACACCAATTACTACGGGCCGGACACGTTCACCTTCAAAGTGAATGATGGCGCGCTCGATTCCACGCTAGGGACAATCAATCTGGTCGTCGATTCTGTAAACGACGCGCCTGTCGTGACCGTGCCTGATGGCCAGACGGTCAATTACCCGGCCACAGTGACGCTGGCCGGTTACGCCACAGATGACGGGACCCCGGCGGGCCTTACCACCGCATGGACCAAGGTAAGCGGACCGGGCGGGGTTGTTTTTGGGGATTCTTCCGCAACGAACACGACCGCGACCTTTAACGCGCCAGGCGTCTATGTGTTGCGCCTGACCGCGAGCGACTCGGATCTGAACGCCAGCGCGAACGTCACATTCGTCCTTAATCAAACGCCGGTGGTTAACGTGGGGGCTGATCGGGTAATTACCTATCCGGCCACCGCCCCGCTAGTAGGCACAGTAATTGATGATGGCCTGCCAGAAACACCTGGCTTGACGGTGGCTTGGAGCAAATTAAGCGGTCCGGGAACGGTGACGTTCTCGCCGGGGGGCACAACCTCTTCCTCCCTGACGCCAGCGGCCTCTTTCAGCGCGGCAGGCGTCTATGTTTTGCGGCTGACCGCGTCGGATTCCTTTGCCTCGGCCAGTGACGACGTGGTGATTTCCGTGAACCGCGCACCGACCGTGAGCGCCGG
>CAZMLP010000963.1:0-3524 GCA_964566745.1 uncultured Verrucomicrobiota bacterium
GCCCGGCTGTGCCGTGACATCAAGCCCACGCCCACTTTCAGGTTCTTGGCGGAGGCTTCTTCGGCGAGTTTGAGCATGCGCTTCGAGGTCGGGCCATCAGCGGTCAACGGCTTCTCCATGAACACATTCAAACCCTTCTGAATCGCGTAGGTGAAGTGAACACAGCGGAACGCGAGCGGCGTGGTGAAGATGGCAATGTCACCCGGCTTCATTGTGTCCATCGCCTTTTGATACGCGTCAAACCCGATGAACTTCCGCTCCTCGGGCACGTCCACCTGGCTGTCGTGCTCTTTTTTCAGGGAATTGAAGCTGGTGTCGAGGCGGTCGCGATAAACGTCCGCCATCGCGACGAGCTTGATCGGACCCAGCTTCGACGTGGACAGCGCGTTGGCCGCGGCGCCGGTGCCGCGCCCGCCGCAACCGACGAGCGAGACTTGCAGGGTGTTGTTCTCGGCCGCGTGAACATGGGGCAGGGTAATGCCCGCCAGCGCCGAGGCGGCGGCGATTTTGCCGGTGGTCTTCAGGAAGTCACGCCGGTTCGTGACAGTTTCAGAGGGATAGGTCATGCGTCTATGGTTCAGGTCGTTGGAACGGGTGTCAATATCAGAAAATGAGACGCGGAAAAAGACGGGCGCATTCATCATTTGCACACGTAGGCGTATTAAATTTTGCGATGGGAAAACGCACAAAAACCTTGGCCGGGCGACGATTTCTGCCGATAACACCTACACGGTTTGGCAGTTCAGGCCTCGATTTCGCAAACCGGTGATTGACGAATCGCCGGCAAAGGGTAACGGTAGGCGAAGCGTCGTTGCTGAGTGTCGTGCGCGTCCCAGGAGTGGGGCGTCGAACCGTGTTTCGATCATGGATGATCCGATTCTAGTCACCGCTTTGGTGTTGTTTTGGGCGGTGTTTTTCGACAAACCGAAGGCGATTTGGAAAATCGCCCTCGCTGATTTTCCGCGCATTGGCGACGGCGCCACTCCGGCGTTCCGCCTTGAGCCCATGTTCTTCAAGCCGGGTGTCGCCATTGGCCGCACCCGTGTTCCCCTGCCGAGCCGCGCGCCATTGGTGGCCGTCGCGCCGCCTGCCCCCGCTCCCGTGAAACCGGTTCACAAACCCCGGTTCAAAACGGCGCCGGGTCAAAAGCCGCGCGACACCCAGCCGCCGTCGAGTCCCTTCTCCCATAATTAGCCCGCCCGGAATTTCCTTCGGGGAAATTGGCGCGGTCCTTTAAAACTTGGGGGCAAAAAGTCAGGTGGCTTTATCTGACCCACTTGGCCATGACTGGATATGCGCGCGGGTTAATTTCCGACCGGCGGGGAGGATTCTCGGTCAATCCGTAATACGCCAGTAACGGCACCCCAAGGTATCGTTTCGCGGCAAAGATTTCGATCAAGGCCGCCGAGCCTCCGTTGTAGCCCTCGGAATGAACAACCACCCCGGGCGAGAAACCCAAATGGAGTGCCGCCGCGTAAGACCAGGCAATGGCGGCCATCTCCTCGCCCGGATCATCCCCCGTGCTGTGCGTTGTCTGTGCCCGCGCCGCTGGCGCCTTCAGGGCCAGGTGACCCGCCTCGTGCAACAGATCACCGGGATGTTTCAACCGCGCCTCGTCCCAAATCAGCGCACCGTCGCGAATGTCAATGCCGGGCAAGACCGTGTCCGGGCCAGTCGGGCCTGGTCGGGCCTCCAGACCGATTTCGCGCAAGAATTGCAGGATTTTAGTGGTGATGGCGGGGGCCCCGACGTTGTCCATTTTCAGAGGTTACAGCAGCAGGCGATTGTTGACAACCGGCGAGCACCCGGCGCCCGCCGGTTCATTTTCCGGGCGGGATTTTCGAATAGGGCATTAACGTCGCTTTCACCAGATTAAAACGGTCGTGGGCGTTGATGCCTTGTTTCGCGCCCTCGCCATAGACGCTGAACACGCTCCACAGTTCCAACCCGTCCCGGCTCATCCATTTTTGAGGGAAGCCGCAAGTGAGTCCTTCGCCCGCCGCTCCCATGTTCCCCCAGTTCTCCACATAGGTGATTGTCTTCCACGGTCCCCAGGGGTTTGGCGCTTCGAAGACGCCAAGTTGCCCCGGCCCGACGTGAAAGCACGCGAGCAGGAACCGGTTCAAACCGGGATCATGCACCACCGAGCCGGGCGAGGTCCCGTTGGGATCGATGAACACCGCCTTCGCGCGGTGGAAATTGGTCGTCCAGCGCGGTCCGCCGAAAACGGCGAGGCCGCAAAAGAACTCATAGGCTTCACGCTCGCGCAGTTTGCCGCGCGGCGCGCGCGCGAGGTAAAGACGGTTCGGAACACCCTCTTTTTCGGGCTGCGCCGGGCCGTAGATGTAAACGTGGCCCGCCAGCGACTTGGGCAAACCGGTGTAATCAGGGCCGCACGTCAGAAATTTCGCCGGTTGAAAATTTCCGACGCCATGAGGAAAGACCCAATTGGCATTGGTCCAGGTGGCGCCGCGATCCACAGACCACGCGAGCGTGTGATTCACATCCGGCCACGGCGCGTCCTGGAGATTGATCTTCGCGTAGAGCACGCCGTCGACAAAGGCCAGGCCACCGCACTTGCCTTTCTTGGGAAAGGACGATGGATGCTCCGGATCCTTGCCGCCATTGATGTTGATCCCGCGCCAGTTTTCCGGGCCGCCCTCAATGCGGGCAAAGCCCAGTGCCACCCGGCCGTCGCGGTCCGTGCCGCCAAAGCCGCCACCATCGCCCCATGCGGCGTAAAGGTTGTCATCCGGTCCCCAAGCGACTGGCCAGAGGTCGCTGCCCGGCGCGGCCGTCACCCGCGTTTCCCAGTGCCACACAATGTTGCTGATAATTCTGCTGCGCGGATAGGGCGCGGGTAGAACCCGGGTGGCTGTGGGCGCTGGAGGCAGCGTGACGGGATCGCCCAGCGTCGCCCCTTTCTCGGCGGCGCGCGGGCAAACGGTGCTGAGAAGAACGGCGACCAAGCCCGGCAAAACATGTTTCGCAAAGGGGTGAGCCACCCGTTCAGAATGCTCCTCCAGGCCCGCAATTTCAATCGTCACGCGCCGGCGGGATTTGCTACAAGATCAGCGCGCATGAAAAACCGCTCCCGCCTCCCGGCTTTGACCCGCCGCCACTTTCTTCGCCGGCTCGGTTTGGCCGCGGCCACGGCGGCGGGCGGGCAGGTGTGGCAGCGTCTGCAGGCCACGGAAAATCCACCTCGGCCGCTCCGGGTGGTGATCGTCGGCGCGGGGCTCTCCGGCTTGTGCGCGGCGTATGAACTGGAGCAGCGCGGGCATCAAGTGGTGATGCTCGAGGCGCGCGCGGGACGCGTGGGCGGCCGGGTGTGGACCAACCATTTTGACAACGGCCAGCACGGCGAGTTCGGCGCGATGCGGATTCCCGAAAAGCACGACCTGACGCGCCGGTACGTGAAACAGTTCGGCCTCGCGCTGCGGCCATTCGTGCAATCCAACCCGGAGGCGTTTTATTACGTGCGCGGCAACCGCCTGCGCATTAAAAACGAGATTCAAGCGAAC
>CAZMLP010000964.1:0-6310 GCA_964566745.1 uncultured Verrucomicrobiota bacterium
CCCCGCGCCGGATATCGTCTTGCTGGACTTGCAATTGCCGGACGCGGACGGGCTGGAGTTGATCGCGCCAATCAAGCAGCAATGGCCCGAGACGCAGATCATCATGCTGACGGGCCACGGCACGTTCAGCCACGCCGTCGAGGCGATCAAGCGCGGGGCGTATCATTTTCAGGCCAAACCCTTTGGGGCAAAGGAGCTTTTGTTGCTCGTCGAGCGCGCGCTGGAGCACAAGCGCCTGCGCGAGGAGGCCGGCTCGCTGCGCAAAGCCCTTTCCTCCTTGAGCGGCGGGACCGCGCCGGTGTTTCAAAGCGCGGTGATGAAAGCCGTGTTGCGCACTGTGGAGCGCATCGCCCCGAGCGACGTTTCGGTGCTCATCACCGGCGAGAGCGGCACCGGCAAGGAGGTCATCACGGACCTCATCCACAGCATGAGCCCCCGCGCGGCCGGGCCGCTCGTCAAGGTGAATTGCGCCGCGCTGCCGCGAGAATTGATCGAGAGTGAGTTGTTCGGCAGCGTCAAAGGCGCCTTCACCGGCGCGAACGCGGACCGCGACGGGCTGTTCCGGCAGGCCGAGGGCGGCACGTTGATGCTGGACGAGCTGGCCGAGATGCCGGTGGACACCCAGAGCAAGCTGTTGCGTGTGCTGCAAGAAAAGGAAGTGCGCCCCGTGGGCGGCCGAGTCACTTATAAGACCGACTGCCGCCTGATCGCCGCCACGAATCGCAAAACGGACGAGGCGATCAAGGAAGGCAAGCTGCGCGAGGATTTGTTCTACCGCATTAGCGCCATTACGATTCATTTGCCCCCGCTACGCGAGCGGCGGGAGGACATCCTGCCGCTGGCGGGCGCGTTCCTGCAAAAGTCCGCGGCCCAGGCGGGGCGAGGTCCCACCGGGTTTTCCCCGGCGGCAGCGGAGATGATCCGGCAATTCGACTGGCCGGGCAACGTGCGCCAGTTGCAAAACGAGATTCAACGCGCCGTGCTGTTGTGCGAGGGAACCCAAATCGAGCCGCACGATCTCTCCATCACCCCGTCGCGCGGCGAGGATGACACGGGCGGGCCGGCCCTGCCGCTCATCGACGCCATGGAGCGCAATGCCATCATCCAAGCGCTCAAGGAGACCGAGGGCAACAAACTCGCCGCCGCGAAGCGCCTCGGCATCGGCCGGCAGACGCTGTATAACAAACTGAAGGAGTACGGCATCGAGGCATAGGTCCCGGCGATCTTTCCCAAACGCCATTTGGGTCGGCATTTTGTTTCCTGCCCCCGTCGTTTTGCCTCGCATTTTCGCCCACGGGCTGGTTGCCTCGGTTGAAGGAACCGAGCCATCCGATTTATGAGCGACGCCCCCAAACCCGCTGCCAGTGGCCTCACCCCCATTCTTCGCGTTCGGGATTTCGCCGAGGCGATGACCTACTACACCGAGAAGCTTCTTTTCAGAAAGTTGTGGGAATGGGGCAGCCCGCCGGGCTTTGGCGCGGTCAAATTTGGGGAAATCGAAATCTTCTTTTGCCTGAATGACCAAGGTCACCCGGGCACCTGGCTCTGCATCTTCATGGACGAAGTGGACGAATACCACGAGCGCATCAAGGCCCTCGGCGCGGAAATTATCCAGCCGCCGACGGACGAGCCGTGGGGCATGCGCGAGATGCTGGTGCGCGATCCGAACCAGCACATGCTTCGCTTCGGCCACGGCATCCCGGCGCGCGAGCCAAAACTGGAAATCGAGCGTGTTCCATTCCAGACGCGTGTCGAGAAGCGCCTCGCCGCCGTGATGGAGGACATCGCCCGCCACAAAAAGATGACCGTTGGCGAGATGCTGGAGGAGACGTTGCTCCACACCTTCGAGCGAATGCCGGGCGACAGTGTGGCAAGCCCGCACACTCGCGCGACACTGGCTTACATCCAGGAGCTAAAGAAAAAGCACGGCCTCGATTACGATTGCCACGGCAGCTATCGCTTTGTGGAGAAGGAAAAATAGAGCCCCCAAAGGAAAGAAAAAACCGGGACCGGAGCAACCCGGTCCCGGGTTATTTACACACGAACACACTACACCAAAAATCAGTTACTTCAGCAGCTCCTCGGCGATCTGCACCGCGTTCAGGGCCGCCCCCTTGAGCAATTGGTCGCCGGAAACCCAAAAGCACAGGCCGTTGTCCAGCGCGCAATCCATGCGCAACCGGCCCACCTGGCAATTGTAACGCTCGGCCGCGTAGAGCGGCAGCGGGTACTCGCACTTTTCCGGATCGTCGACCACGTCCAGCCCTGGTGCCTTCATCAGCACCGCGCGCGCGGCCTCGACGCTCACTGGCTTCGCGAACTCCGCGCTCACCGCCACCGAGTGCGCCCGGTACACCGGCACGCGCACACAAGTGACGCTCGCGCGAAACTTCGGGTGATGCATGATCTTGCGCCCCTCGTTTTCCATCTTCATCTCTTCCTTCGTGTAACCGCTCGGAAGGAAAGAATCGACGTGGGGCAAAACATTGAACGCGATCTGGTGCGGGTAAACTTCCTTGGTCACCTGCTTGCCAGCGACCACCTCGCCGACCTGTCGCTCCAGTTCCTCAATGGCCTTGGCGCCCGTGCCCGAGACTGCCTGGTAGCTCGACGCGAACACGCGTGTGACCCCGAATGCCTGGTGAAGCGGATAAAGCGCCATCAGCGTGATCGCTGTGGTGCAGTTTGGGTTGGCGATGATCCCCTTGTGCAGCTTCACATCGGCGGCATTGATCTCCGGCACCACCAGCGGCACGGTGTCGTCCATCCGGAACGCGCTGGAGTTATCGACGACCACGCAACCGGCCTTCGCCGCGATGGGGGCAAAGTCTTTGGAAATCCGGCCGCCCGCGCTAAACAGCGCGATATCGACGCCTTGAAAACTG
Source organism: uncultured Verrucomicrobiota bacterium (assembly GCA_964566745.1). Classification (GTDB taxonomy): domain Bacteria; phylum Verrucomicrobiota; class Verrucomicrobiia; order Limisphaerales; family CAZMLP01; genus CAZMLP01. Next base: position 2,886 of record CAZMLP010000964.1, read on the forward strand.
TCTTTGGTCAGCTCGGTGACGGTGTGCTCGCGGCCCTTGTAAGTGAGCTTTTTGCCCACGGAGCGCGCGGAGGCGAGCAAAGTGAGTTTGCCGACCGGAAAATTGCGCTTCTCCAGCGTTTTAATCATCTCGATGCCGACGGCGCCCGTCGCACCGACCACTGCCACATGCGGTTCACGGTTCATAACAAAGGACGGCGAGTATAGCAGTGAACTGTGTCGTGTCAAATGCCGCTCCTAACAGCCCGTTAAAAAACCATGGATACCGCCGCTGAGAGGGATTTTGGCTTTGGGCGCGGAGCGACCACAAGGCATATCCGCCAGCGATCTGTCGAGGAGGAGCGACAACGCCCAAAGGCAAAAGACCCTCAGCCCGGAGGGTTTCGCCGAAAACCATCCGGCGACTTCGTTGTTCCTCGCTCACAGATCCGTGAAGGATATGCTCGCTCGTCACGCCTCGTCGGCGGGCGGTTTTGGGCGAAACGGCAGTGTCCATCGTTTTTTACGGGCTGTTAAACGACTTGACCCAAAGTTCTGTTGGGAGGAATTTATTCTTGCCATAAGGTTTTGTGCTGAAAGGTTTGGGTGAAAAGATCATTGCGTAAAACGGACTTCGTCCTCCGCCCGCCCGGGAGAAAAAACGCTTCGGTTCACGCTTTCACATTGATCGAACTCCTGGTGGTGATCGCGATCATCGCCATCCTGGCCGGACTGCTGTTGCCGGCACTGTCCAAGGCGAAGGCAAAGGCGTGGGACGTGCGATGCAAGAACAACCTCCGCCAATTGGGCATTGGATTGAACCTGTATGTGACGGACACCGATTTCTATCCGAAGACCTACTACACGGTGCCATGGCCGCCGAACGGCTTTCCGACCCCAAACATGCCGGTGCTCGAGTGGCCTGATTTGATCCTCGCCTACGCCGATTACAATACCGACCTTCTCTATTGTCCTGCCAATCCACCCGCGGCGCGATTAAAGGATTACCTCCACCCTCGCCCGTCCGCCCAATCGCTCGTCGGCGGTTTTGTGGTGGGGAGTTATGGCTACAACTTATTTGGCACCGGTTTCGTCCCTCATGACTGGGATGGCCAGAATCACACCCTTGGACTGGCGGATGACGGTATCTCGGGCGAGCCGGTTATCTTTCTCCCGTCGTCCCGTGTGAAAGCGCCAGCAGACATGATTGCCATCGGTGACAGTCAATCCGACGGCACGAATGATTTTTCGCTGTCCACCACGGCGCTTAGCTCGTCGATGCTGGGGTACCAAGCATGGCCGGGAAAACGCCACAACCGCGGGGCGAACATGGTTTTTTGCGATGGCCACGTGGAGCGGGCCCGGCAAAAGAAATGGGTGGAGCGCTCGCCCCAGGCCCGTCGCCGGTGGAACAATGACAACGAACCGCACGAGGAAACCTGGGACAACCGCGAGGTCAATTTCGAGAAATATGCCGAGTAAAGTTGACGCCGCAAAGGCCGGGCGTGACCACGCAGCTTGATCCCGTCGTTGCCGGCTTGACTTGCCCTTGCGACCGGCGCATGTACGCGAGCATGAACCTCGGTTTCTTTCGTAGCTGGGCACGCTGGTGTTGGATGGTCTTGTTGGTCGCCCGGGCGACCGCCGCTGTTCCCGCGCCAGTGGACTTCACCGGGACATGGAAATGGGCGATCACCAATGCCAACAACCAGGCGGTCGAGTACAGTCTGAGGCTCAAACAGGAAGGGGAGAAGCTGACCGGCGTGTTCGTTCGCGACAACAATGAGTGGCCGGTGACCGACCTCACCACCCAGGGGGACGAGCTGCGGTTCCGGGTTGTCCGTAAACAGAGCGGCCGGGAATTCCTCAACAAGTACGTCGGCAAGATTCACGGTGACAAGATCGCCGGCAAAATGGAGTTTGAGCGGGACGGCGAAACCCGCAACCGCTCCTGGGAAGCCGCGCTAGATCCGAAGGCGCCACGGCCCAAAAGTCCGGCGGCCGCCAGCCTCAATGGCACTTGGAAATACACCATCACCACCGCCGACAACACCAAGCTCGACTTCTCAGTCGAGTTGAAACAAGAGGGCGAAAAGGTCAGCGGCACGTTCAAGTTTGGCGATTTCACCCGCCCGGTCACCGAGGGACATTGGAAGGACGGCGAGGTCACCTTCATCGTGACCGGCGAATATGACAACCAGCCGTTCAAGAGCGAGTATCACGGCAAGCTGGCCAATGGCGTGATCACCGGCAAGATCCAGTCCAATCACGGTGGCAAGCAGAGCACTCATGATTGGAATGCGAAACGGGAGTAGCGCCGACTCAAGCAGTTGTCGTCGCGCAAGGTGATTGAATCCCTTCAATCCCCTTCTGCCGGCGTGACCGGCCACGATTGCGGGCGAGTTCTAGAGCCACGATCAAACCGAGGCCACCGGCCGTCATTGCCGCCGTGGTGGCCGGCTCCGGGACTGGAACCGGAATGGCGGTGGCGGCATAATCAGCGGCAACTTGATCCGGCGTGATGGCGCCGGAATAAAGAGAAAGGTGGTCGATCATGCCGTTAAATGATTTGGCGTCTTGAAGCGAGTTTCCAAGGTCCGCTCCAATGCGCAGAGGCAAGGCATTTGCGCCGTTCAAACCGGCGAAGCTTCCGATGTGGTTGACACTCGACGCGACCGCCTGGCCATTGACATAGATCACAAAGTTGTCCGAATTTCCACCGGCCCAAGTTGCGGCGACATGATACCATTGATTGGCACTCAGCGGAGTGCTGTTGGCAATGGCCAGACTGCGGTTATCGTTATTGTCTCGAACCAACAGCTCGATATACGGCCCGAAGGTCAATTGAAACCCGAAGTCGTTCAGGCTAAAACTACTGCTGTCGTGGCCTAGAATCGCCCCCGCGGTGGTGCTCGCCGCGTTGACCCATCCCATGACTGTAAGGCCGCCGTTAAAGGAGCTGTTGTTCCATTGTCCGGCTGTGTCGAGCCGGTCCATGGAGGGATTTGAGAAGGTGGACTGGTCCGTGATGGGATAGGTTCCGCCGTGAAACTGGGCGGCCATGCCCCACGGCGACGGCACGAGGGTGGCGTTACCGCCCAAGGTAAGATCGTAAGCCGGATTGTTGTCGTTGGAGTGGAGGTTGCCGTCAAAATCCCAAGTAGCGATCGGGTTTGCCTCGGCCGGAGCGATTTGCAATAATGACGCGGCAAAGGCGAGGGCGGTTAGCGTGACGGGTCTCGTGGTGTGGCGTAGTTTGGGCATAAACGGCTGGAAATGCTGGTTTGGGTGGCGCCGGGTTTTCGCGCCGTACTTTTGGGATTGTCGTAAAAGCATCCGTCCTGAAGTCACCCCACCGCTCTAAAAATTGCGTGAGTTAGTTCAGGATTGTCTTATTTTCACTTATACACTAATAATAGATTTAGTCAAATGAGCCGGGCAAACATT
>CAZMLP010000965.1:0-2718 GCA_964566745.1 uncultured Verrucomicrobiota bacterium
CGTATTGGCCCGCGAGAACAACGAGACCGTGGTCGTGCGAGACGTGAGCAATCACGAGGTTTCGATTGCAAAGAACAACATCGCCAAGCGCACGGCGGGCGGCTCGCTGATGCCGTCCGGCCTGGCCGACGCGCTGAAAGAGGGCGAGCGGCTCGACCTCTACCGGTTCCTTTCCGAGTTGGGCAAGCCCGGCCCGTACGACGCGTCGCGGGGCGCGGTGGCGCGGCTCTGGCGCTTGCGTCCGGGCATTCACACGACGGAGCAGTTCGGCATGGACAAGCTGTTGACCAGTGATTTGAGGGGCGGTGAATGGTCCCTGGCGCTGACCCAGGTGGATGGCAGCCTCTCCTCCACGCGGATGCGCGATGTCATTGGCGTTCAGAAATACAATGGCGTGGTGGGACTCTACGCGGCCGCGCGATTCCAATCACCCAAGGAAGGCAACATCCGGCTCAACCTCACCGGCGCGCCGGTGCTTTCGGCGTGGATCGATGGCAAGGCTGTGGCGCCGGACAAACTGGCGAGCGCGAGTGTCGCCGCTGGTGACCATACCCTCATCGTGAAGCTCGACGCGCAAAAGCTGCCGGACACGCTGCGCGTCGAGTCGCCGGACGCGACGTTTTTGGCGGAGTAGGACTTGGTTGCGCAGGATTGGGACGGCTCAACGACCGGCGCGGGCAGACCTCGCAGCGCGAGGTCCCAACGTCAAAAGGCGGTGGCTTATTTATCAGGTCGCCGGGATGAAGCGCTGGAAGAATAACGCCATGCCAAAGAACAAAGCGAAGAGCAGGCACGCCTCGCCGCCGACGGCCAGCAAGTCCACCAGCACAATGCCGGCGAGCAGGCCGGCCACGGAGCGGCCGACGTTGCGGTTCGTGGCGCGGTAAGAGAACCAGAGGCTGCGGCTGGTCCACGCCAGGAGGATCAGGGCGGAGGCTGTGGCGGCAAACACGTAACCCGAGCCGTTCACGAGAAAGGCCAGCAGATAAGGCAGGGCGAGCAGGAGCAATGGCCATTGCTGCCACCCGCGCCCGGTGCTTTCCCGGCGGGCCAGATAACTAAGACCGACAATGTAAGCGCCGAGGGCCAGCGCGCTCCACAGGGCAAGGCCGGTGACGCCACGAACGGCGGTCGAGGAGGCGACGAGATAAAGCAGCACGCGACAGAGCGCCATGAGCACGGGCGAGAACGAGACGAGCTTGTGGAACGCGTCGTAAATCAGAATGGCCGCCACCAGCGCCAGCCCCAGGCCAAAAGTGCCCGCGCCCGGAAACGCCAGACAACCGAGGCCCAAGCCCAGCCACGCCACACCCCAGGCCCAGACTTCGGGCAAGGAAATCGCCCCGGAAGGGATGGGCCGCTCGTGGCGATATTGGCGGTCGAACACCGCGTCAAACGCGTCGTTAAGAAACATCCCGCCGATGTACAGCAACGTGCCGCCGACAAATAGAAAACCGAGGTTGCCCCAATTGCCACCCCCGCCGAGCAGCCATCCCGCCACGCAATTCGACCAAACCGTGGGCAGATTGGAGGTCCGCCCCAGTATGAGGAGCGTGCGCCAATAGGCGCGGGGATCAGAGTTGGTGGGCAACATCAGCGCTGGCGAGCAAAGCAGAGTTGGTGGTGAAAGGAAAGCGACGAGCCGGAGGTCGCAGGATCAAGCCAAGCCGCGCCGCGCCAGTTGCCCGAGCGTCCATTGGTACTCGGCGACCAACTGGTCCACCACATTGTTTTTCTTCATCTCTGACGGCATGACCTCCCAAGTGTAAGTCTCCATTTCGAAATGCGAGCAGATGCCCGGCTCCGTTTTCAGCAAGTCAAGCAGGCCGGTGACGTGGTCGGACGTGTTGTCGAACAATTCGGTGGCGCGCGTGTGCAAAGGGACGTGAAAATGAACGCGCCACTCGTCCGTCACGGGACCATTCGTTGGGAGAGGAGAGGCGAGCGCCACATCCAAATCTTTGAAGCGCGTTATCTGGCCCTGCTTGTCGCGCGCGATGACCTGATGGAAATAGACATCGTCGGCGAAGGAGCGCAATGCCTCGCGCGCTGCCGCAGTGGGCCGGACTTTCAACGCGGAACTAAGGTGGATCTTGCTGATCTTGATCGAATTCTCGCGAAAACGGCGCAGGGCGGCGGCCGGTTGCTCGTATTCAATCGCGAGATGGCAGGTGTCATAATTTACACCAAGATGCCGGTTCAGGCGCGTGTCATTGGGGCGGTCATCACGCATCTGACGGAGAAAGTGAACGGCCTCCTCGCTGGTCTCCAGATAACACAATGGCTCCGGCTCAAGGCCGAGATGAAGCTGGCGTCCCGAGCGCTCGGAGACTGTCGCGATGTGCTCGACGCAGCGCCACAAATTGTCACGCATGGCGCGGACTTGGGCATCGGTCGTGATGAATTCCTTGTAGGAGCAGGGGACGGTGCTGACGCTGCCCTCGACGCCGGCCGGGACGATTTGCGCGAGCAGGTCGAACAGCAGGCTCGTGTACGCGAGCCGCTCAGGAGTGGTCCAGTCGGGCGTGTAAACGTGCTCCTTCACCCGCGTGCCGTGAAACTTGCCGTAAGGAAAGCCGTTGATCGTGAAAACGTAGCAATTCTCGCGGTCCAGCCATTGGCGAAACGCCAGCAGCGTGGCGGGGTCGCTCAACTCGCGCGCCGCTTGCGCGCCGAGACGCAGCCCAATGGCGTAGGGTTTGCCAGGACACACCTGAT
>CAZMLP010000966.1:0-2230 GCA_964566745.1 uncultured Verrucomicrobiota bacterium
CCGCCGCCCGTCGGGCGACCACGCCAGCGAATGGACGCCTTTCAAAAAATCGGAAAGCGTGGCGACTTCCCGCCAGGTGGCCGTCTCCCAGACGCGGGCAAAGCCAAACTTGCAGGCCAGCGCCACCAGCTTGCCATCGGGGGAAAAGGCCGCGTCACCCGGCTGCCGGTATTTCAGATTCAAATCCGTCCGCTGCCCGGTGCGGAAGTCACACAGCATTCCCGATTTTCCCGAAATGAAAAACAACACGCTTTTCCAGTCCGGGCTAATGGCGCCGGCCGTGTTGGCCAGGCCGTCTGGACCGGTCCATGACACCTTTCCGTCGGCGATTTCGACGGTTTTTGGCTGGGCGGTGGACACCTCCACCACGGTGATCGTATTCGAGCCGGCAAAGCGCCACACCTCGCCCAGCTTCGCGAACGGCATGAACTCGCGCGCCAAGCGTCGTTGGGGCACGTCCCATAGTTGCACCACTCGATTGCTGATGCAGGCCGCCAGCCAATGGCGGTTCGGTGACAAGGCGGTGGAGGTGATCTTGGGTCCCAACTCAAAGAGACGGTGCTCCTCCTCGAATGTGGGACCGCTCCACTCGCTCACCCGCCCGCTCCGGCTGGCCGCAATCACGGAACCATTTGACGGGTGAAAGCCCCACCCGCCATTCACCGCCGCGGGCACCACCAGGTTGGGATTTGCCCGCCTCGGCTTCGTGGCATCCCACGCCAGCAGACCGCCATCCTTGCTGCCGCTGATCAGAGTCGAGTTGTCCGGCATCCAGCCAACCCCCCAAACTTCCAGCCGGTGCCCGCGCAGCACGCCCTTTAATTTCCAGTCCCCGGTGCTCCAAATCCGCGCGGTTTGGTCCGCGCTGGCGGTCGCCAATGATTTTCCGTCCGGCGAAAAGCTCGCGCCAAGCACGTAGGCTTGATGCCCCTCGAGGCGCGCCACCTCGCGCCAAGGACTGACCTCGCGCACCGTCACCCACGTCTCGATGGTTCCTTGAGCCGACACAAGGAACTTGTTGTCCGGCGAAAAGGCGAGACAGGTGAAATAAATGTCCGTGAGCGGGGCGGAATTCACGAGCTGGCCGGTGCGGGCGTCCAGCACCACCAGCATGTCCCTGGCTCCCAAAGCCACGGTGCCAAAATCCGAGGTAAACGCCGCCGCGTTGGGACGGTTGAGCGGGGGAAGTTTGACGCTCGACAGCTCGGCCCCGTCCGCGACCCTCCAGCGCCGGATGGCGGCTTGGTCCGCCGTGATAAATTCCGTGCCGTCCTCGCTGAATCGAATCGCCAGGCAGTAGGCATCCAGCGACAATTCACGCGTCATCTGGCGGGACTCGGCGTTCCATAAGCGGACGGAATATTTGTAGCCGTTGGTCGTTTGCACGCCGACGCCGGCCGCCAAGAGCGGCGCGCGCTGGGAAAAGCTGGTCGCGGTGACGCCGTCTCCGCATGGAAAACGCGCCACCTCCGCCCGCGTGCGGGCGTCCCACAAAATCATTTCTCCTTTCGATGGCTCGTCGATGACCAGCCATTTCCCGTCCGCCGAGAGGGCGAGTTGGTGAATCCAATCCCCTTGCTCGCGAAACGTGAAAAGCGCGTCGCTCCGGCAAAATTGCCACAAGTAGCGCCATTCCCAGCCGCGCCGGTCCGGCTGGCCGGGGGAGGGGCGATAACGATTCAACAAATCCCTGGCCCGGCCGAAATTGTTCAACTCAATCGAGCGTTGCGCGAGACTCATGTCGGCCGCGTAGGCCCGGGCCTGGGCCTCCCGCCGTAATGACGCCTCGTTCTCCCGCGCCTGCTCGGCGGCCTGCCGTTGCATGGTCTCCCCGGCCCGCGCTTTTTCCGCCTCGAGACGCAACCGCTCCTGTTCGCGTTCCGACTTGACCACCTCCTCGTAGGCTTTGCTCTTTTGCCGGTAGGCCCACGCGCTAAAGACCAGCCCCGCCACAATGGCGATGACCACCGCGCCAGTGGCCGCGACGGCAAGCCGGTTCCGGCGCACGAGCTTTCCCAGCCGGTAAGAGACCGAAGGCGGACGGGCCTGCACCGGCTCCTGCCGCAGGAACCGCTGAATATCCGCGGCGAGGCCATCCGCGCTCTCGTAGCGGCGCGAACGGTCCTTTTCCAGGCACTTCATCACGATCCAGTCGAGATCACCGCGCAGCAGCCCGATCAACTCCGGCGCGGATTCATGCCGCCGGGTGGCGACTTGCGAAAGCTCGCCC
>CAZMLP010000967.1:0-11150 GCA_964566745.1 uncultured Verrucomicrobiota bacterium
GCCTTTTTGCTTTCAAAAATCGGGGGCCAGTGACCGGCTCACTCCCACTCAATGGTCGCGGGCGGTTTGCTCGAAATATCGAGGCAAACGCGATTGACTCCCTTCACCTCGTTAATGACGCGATTGGAAATCCTCTCCAGCAACTCATACGGCAGCTTCACCCAGTCAGCCGTCATGCCGTCCTGCGACTCCACCACACGCAGCGCGATGGTGAACTCATAAGTCCGCTCGTCCCCCATCACGCCGACGCTACGCACTGGCAGCAGCACGGCAAAACTCTGCCACACTTTGTAATACCAGTCGCTCGCTTTCATTTCCTCGACGACAATGGCATCCGCGTTGCGTAAAATCTCGCACCGCGCCTCGGTCACCTCACCCAAAATGCGCACGGCCAAGCCAGGCCCCGGGAACGGCTGGCGGTAAACAATCTCTTTTGGCAAGCCCAGTTCCTCGCCCAGCTTGCGCACCTCGTCCTTGAACAGGCAACGAAGCGGCTCGACAAGCTTGAACTTCATGTTTTTCGGCAAGCCGCCCACGTTGTGATGGCTCTTGATCATCGCCGCCGGATTGCCGTCGATCGGCACCGACTCGATCACATCCGGATAAAGGGTTCCTTGCGCGAGGAATTTGGCCTTCCCTGCCCGCTTGGTGGCAGCCTGGAACACTTCAATAAAAGTCTTGCCGATAATCTTCCGTTTGCGCTCGGGATCTGTGACTTTTTTCAGCCGCTTGAGGAACAGTTTTGAAGCATCCTCGTATTGCAGCTTGATGTGAAAGTTGCGGCCAAAGACTTGTCGCACCACGTCCGCCTCTCTCGCGCGCAAGAGCCCGTTGTTAACGAAAATGCAGGTCAGTTGATCGCCGATGGCACGGTGAATCAACGCCGCGGCCACACTGGAATCGACGCCGCCGCTCAGGCCGAGGATGACTCGCTCGTCCCCAGCCTGCTGGCGAATCTCCTCGGTGGCCTGGTCGAGATAACTTCGCATGGTCCAGAGCCGGCCACATCCGCAGATCTCATGGACGAAATTCGCGATGACCTGCTTGCCGCGCGGCGTGTGGGCCACCTCGGGATGAAACTGCAGGCCGTAAATCTTCCGCGCTTTGTTCTCGATCGCTGCGTAAGGAGAGTTGTCTGTTTCCGCCACCGGGGCGAATCCTTTTGGCAGCTTGGTGATTTTGTCCGTGTGCGAGTTCCAGACCTGCAACTCGGCCGGCAAACCGCGAAACAAAGGACAGTCTCCGCCCAGCACACGCAGGGAGCCCTTGCCATACTCGCGCTTCTTGCCCGGCTCGACTTTGCCGTTGAGAAACTGGGCCAACAGTTGAACTCCATAGCAGATGCCGAGAACCGGCACGCCCAGCTTAAAAATGTCCCAGTCTGGCATCGGGGCCTTCGGCGCGTACACACTCGCGGGACCGCCCGACAGGATGATGCCCTTGGGTTTGAGGGCGGCAATCTCGGTCGCCGGGGTGTCATGACGCAGAATGACGGAATAAACCTGGCACTCGCGAATGCGCCGCGCGATGACCTGCGTGAATTGGGAACCGAAATCGAGAATGACGATCTGCTCGTTCATCGTTATTGAAAACAAGGGGTCAGTGTTTGCCCCGGGAAAAACGGTTTGGCCAGCCAAAAATGATGCCAACCAGGCAAGAAGGTCCTGCACCTTCCCACCCGGCAAAAGTGGCCATTGATCCGTGTCACCCTGCCCGGCTCAATACTTCGGCACGCTCGGGTCAATTTCGTCCGCCCACGCCAGAATACCGCCCTTGACGCTTTTCACGTATTTGAAGCCCTGCTCGCGCAGGAAATTCAACGCCTTCATGGAGCGCACCCCGCTCTTGCAATGAAGGTAAATCTGCTGGTTGGGGTCCAGTTCCGTGAAACGCTGTGGCAAGGTGCTCAGCGGCAATTGCGGCACGCCATTGACGTGTGAAATCTGATACTCGTCCGGCTCCCGCACATCGATGACACGAATTCCCAACGACGAGTCCGTCAAGGCACGCTTCATGTCCTGAACCGTCACCTCGTCCGGATTGGACGCGGGGGTGGCCGGTTCCGGCGTGATGCCGCAGAACATCTCGTAATCGATGAGCTTGGTGATCGTGGGATGGTCACCACAGATCGGGCATTGCGGATCGCGCCGCAACTTCAACTCGCGGAACTTCATGTCGAGCGCGCTGAAAAGCATCAAGCGCCCCACCAGGGAGCTACCCTTGCCCAAGGCGAGCTTCAAAATCTCGGTGGCCTGGATGCAACCAATGATGCCTGGCAGCACTCCCAGCACTCCGCCCTCCGCGCAACTCGGCACCATGCCAGGCGGCGGCGGCTCAGGATAAAGGCAACGATAGCAAGGCCCGCCCAAATGGGGGGCGAACACGCTTGCCTGGCCTTCAAAACGAAAAATGGAGCCATAGACGTTCGCCTTTTTCAGCAAAACACAGGCGTCGTTGGTCAAATAACGCGTCGGAAAATTGTCCGTGCCGTCCACCACGATGTCATACGGAGCCACAAGATCGAGCGCGTTCTCGCTGCTGATGCGCGTGTTGTGAACCACCACCTCGACGTTTGGATTGATGCTGTTGATCGACTCCTTGGCCGACTCGGTTTTGGGACGCCCCACATCCCCCGTGCCGTGAATGATCTGGCGCTGGAGGTTGGAGAAATCCACCGTGTCAAAATCCACGAGCCCGATTTTGCCAATGCCCGCCGCGGCGAGATACATGGCAATCGGCGACCCCAAACCGCCAGCGCCGATGCACAGCACACTGGTGGAACAGATTTTCTTTTGCCCCGCCATGCCGACCTCGGGCAGGATCAGGTGTCGCGAGTAGCGCCGTATTTCGTCGTTGCTCAATTGCATAAAACGTAGGCGAGAGCCTAGTGGTCGTTCTGCATAAATCAAGTCATCGCACGAAAATGCCCGCGCGCAATCCGTCCGCCACCGCCCGCCGTCTTCGCCAGCTTCTGCCAATGATCCCGGATCTCGCGATTATTCTTGGAAGCGGATTCGCCGGAGTGGCCAAGAAAATCACGCGAGGCGCCGGGATTCCTTATCATCGGCTGCCCGGATTTCCACGACCGGGCGTCCCCGGACACGCCGGCCGCGTGGTGTCCGGCCTTATGGGGCAAACACCCGTGTTGCTACTCTGCGGCCGGGTGCATTATTATGAGGGCTACTCAATGGATGAGGTGGCTTTTCCGGTTCGTGTGCTGGCGGAACTTGGTGTTCGTTCCGTGCTGCTCACCAATGCCGCCGGGGGAATTCATCCGCGCTTGCGCGCCGGGGATTTTATGGCCGTCACTGACCATATTAATTTCATGGGGGTAAATCCCCTGCGCCCCCTCCGGCCCGGCACACCGGCATTCGTGGACTTGAGCCGCGTGTATGACGCGGAACTGACCAGTGCCCTTCTTATGGCCGCGCGACAAACCAAGTTACGCCTCAAGCGCGGTGTGTATCTGGCGGTCTCAGGTCCGACGTACGAGACTCCCGCGGAAATTCGCGCCTTCGCGCGATTGGGGGCGGATGCCGTCGGCATGAGCACCGTGCCGGAGGCCATTGCGGCGCGGCAGCACGGCATGCGCGTGGCGGCGCTCTCCTGCATCACCAACCTCGCCGCCGGACGCTCGGGCGCGCCGATTTCCCACGAGGAAGTTTTAGGCCAGGCGAGGCGCTGCGAAGAGCAGGCGGGCCGTTTGATTTTCCAATTCGCCCATCAACTCGGCCGCGAAAACATCACGTAGAACAATCGGCAAAACCGTCCGTTTCCGGGACCGGCCCTTGTATTTTTTCACCCTGCACTTAAGCTCGCCAGCGAAGCAATGAAGCTTGAACTATCGTTTGGCCTCGACCAGGCCGCCTGGCCCGCTTTGCTGGTGGACCGCTCCGGCGTCATCCGCCGGGCGAACCAGTTTGCGGTGACGGCGTTTGGCCCGGTGGTTCAAGGCGAGGCTCCCCTGCTCGGTTCGCTGTGGGCCGAAGGCACGGGCACGGTGGAGGAATTTCTCAGCCGGCTGGACCGCGCGCCGATGCCGGTGGTGCCCGTCAAGCTGCGCGGCAAGGGCGGCGCCACGACGGGGTTTCGCGCATACGTCTCGCCGCTGACACGCGAGCAGCAAAAATTTTTCCTCTTGCAGTTGTTCCGGGAGGTTAACGGCGGGTTTTCCGCCTTGCCACCCCCAAACCTGCCCGATTCCCCCGCTCCTGCTCTCGCGCCGGCCCCGCCGCGCGCGACGGAGTCAAAGCCCGCGGAGCCGCTCACCGCGGTCGCCAATCTTGCGCACAAGCAGAAGCTCGATTGCGCCTTGCAGCTTTCGCGGACGGTGGCACTGGATTTCAACAACGCGCTGACGAGCATTCTCGGCCACAGCTCGCTGATTCTCAGCCAAATGGCGCCGGATCATCCGTGGCATAACGCGCTGGTGGAGGTCGAGAAATCGGCGGAGAAAGCCGCGGAAATCGCGCACGATTTGGCCACGTTCAGCCGGCAGGAGAAGGACGCCAAGGAGCTCTCCTCCGGCAACGTCAACGAGCTGGTGCGCCGGACCGTGGAGCTTTTCCGCCGCAACCCGGATGCCACCAAGATCGACTGGGTGATCCAACTGGAGAACAAGCTTTACGTGACGAAGATCGACGAGGCGAAGCTGCAGCAGGCGCTTGTCAAGATTTTCGAGAACGCCGTCCAAGCCATGCCCGCCGAGGGCGGCCAGGTGGCCATCGCGACCCGCAATCATTCGATCGAGACGCCGGAGCAATTGGGAACCGCCGAGCTGGCGCCGGGGCACTACGTCAATCTGGAAATTGCCGACACCGGCACTGGAATCGTGCCCGAGGTGTTGTCGCGGGTCTTCGAACCGTTTTTCAGCACGAAGCCGGGCCATCGCGGGCTGGGCCTTGCCTGGGTGTACGGCATCGTCACCAATCATGGCGGCAACGTGGCCATTTTGAGCGAGCCGGGAATCGGCACCACGGTGAAAATTTTTCTCCCGGCCCAAAAGAAGCTGGTGAAGACCACGGCTGTGAAGAACGAGGAGCTGTACGGGCACGAAACCATTTTGATGGTGGACGACGAGGACCTCCTGCTGACCATGGGTGAGATGATTCTTCCGTCGTTCGGCTACCGAATCCTCACGGCGAACAGCGGTGAGAAGGCACTCGATTTGTTCAAGGACAACCTCGGCCAAATCGACCTCGTGATCACCGACCTGGTGATGCCGAACATGAGCGGTCGCGAGTTGATCGAGCAATTACGGCGGATTTCCCCGGACGTTCGCATTCTTTGCACCAGCGGATTCATTCGGGAAAACCTCAACGAGGACGAGAGCTACCTGCAAAAGCCGTTCACCAGCCAAGGTTTATTACGGAAAGTTAAGGAAGTCCTGAGTCAATAAGGTCGTCTGTTGACTGTGCCTCAATTTCGTCTATTGATTAGCACATGCAAATTGAGAGTCTGAAAGTGTTCTGCGATTTGGCGGAGACGGAGAGCTTCACCAAAGCCGCGCAGATCAACACAATCACGCAGTCGGCGGTGAGCCAGCAAATCAGCTCGCTGGAGCGCCAGTTCCGCTCGCTGCTGATTGAGCGCAGCAAGAAGAAATTCCGCCTCACCCGCGAGGGCCAGGTTCTTTACGAGTACAGCAAGCAGATCATCCAGACCTACGATTCACTGCACAGCAAGCTGCAGGAGATCAAGGACATCATCTCGGGAACGATCCGGGTCGCGACCATTTACAGCATTGGGTTGCATGACCTGCCGCCCTACATGAAGAAATTCCTGAAGGCGTATCCGAGCGTGCATGTCCACGTTGAGTATCGCCGTTCCAACCAAGTGTACGAGGATGTGCTGAGCAATGTGGTGGACTTGGGTTTGGTCGCCTTCCCGAGCAAGGACAGCAAGCTCGAGGTGGTGCCGTTGCGCAAGGACTCGATGGTGTTGATCTGCCATCCGCAACACCAGTTCGCGCGGCAAAAATCGATCAAGCTGGCCAGTATTACCGGGCAAAAGTTCATCGGCTTCGAGCCGGACATCCCCACCCGGAAGGCCATCGACAAAATTTTGAAGGACCACGGCGTGCAGGTGCAAAACGTCATGGAGTTCGACAACATCGAGACCGTGAAACGGGCCGTCGAGATTGACGCCGGCATCTCGATTGTGCCGCAGGGAACGATTGTCCAGGAAATCGCCAAACAAACGCTGGTGGCGGTCCAGTTCGAGGATGCCCAGTTCTTCCGCTCCCTGGCCGCGATCTACAAAAAGAACAAGGTGCTTTCGCCGGCGATGAAACAATTCCTCGCCATCCTGAAAGAGGCGCAATAAAGCGCGCCTGCCCGCTCACTTCACGTCATAGCACCAGAGGGAATTCTGGTCGCGGATGTACAGCCTGCCATTCGCCACGACGGGGTAAGCCCAGGCTTTTTCCATCTCATTGGAGCGCTTGGGTGCCTCGGGCGGCGTAAAGCGGCCCTTTTCCCGGTACTCCTCGGGCGAGGGTTCCACCAGTGTCATTTTTCCATCCTCGCCGTGGCAATACAAGCGGCCGCCCGCGTAGCAAAGCGAGGCCGCGCCGATGGCTTGGTCCTCCCATTTGACCTGGCCGGTGGTGAACTCAATGCACTGCATCGCCCTGCCCGTGGTGCCATACAAATATTTGCCGATTTTGACCGAGCCGCCGATGGTGGTGGGCAGCTTGGCATCGAAGTACGCCGGGACCGCCTCCACGCCTCCATCTTTCGCCCCCAGCTTCACCGCCCCGCCGCCGGTCCCTGCCGAGCCGAAGTAAACATAATCGCCATCCGCCACCGGTGTCGGAATATTGGCGCCATAACGACTCGTCGCCTTGGAGTGACGCCACAACAGTCTGCCTGTTTTCGCCTCCACTCCCACCATTCCCTTCTCGAGCATTTGCACATATTGGCGCTTGCCGCCGGCGTCCACCACGATGGCGGAGGAAAAGTTCGCGCGATCCGCCTCCGGCAATGCGCATTTCCAAATCACCGCGCCCGTCTTCTTGTTAAGCGCCACCAGAGTGGCTGTGGCGCCTCCCGGCGTGCAAACCACAGTGTCTCCGTCCACGAGCGGAGACTCCGAATAGGCCCACTCGCCCGGTTTCCCTCCGTAATCGGCACGCAGGCTTTTGTGCCACCGCGTCTTGCCAGTTTCCCTTTCCAGGCAAACCAAGTCGCCATCCGAGCCCAGCGCGTAAATGGCATCGCCATCCACCGTGGGTGTCGAGCGGGCGGCGGGAAAACTGGGTTGTTGATTCGGATCGCCCACATTGCCCGCTTTCGTCGTCCAAATCCGTTTGCCATCGGTCACCGACAAGGCCGCGACAAACTCGTTCTCCATGCCCTCGTTGGACATGATATAAACCCGGTCGTCCACAATGGCGGGGGTTGAATAGCCGTTGCCGAGATCACCCAGTTTCCATCGAAGCTTTGGGCCATCCTTGGGCCACTCTTGCAGCAAGCCGGTCTCGGCGGAAACTCCATCCCGTTTGGGACCGCGCCATTGCGGCCACTTGTCAGCGTGCGTGGTGAGATACAATGCGGTGACACCCAGGGCGAGTGAAGCGATGGCACGGGGAGAGCGACGTGAACTCGACAGTTTCATAATGCAATCCAGTTGGTTTTGTGCCGCAAGCTAGCAGGAAACAACGGCATTCGACAAAGCATCTTCGGTCCGCGCCCTTTTCGCGCCTGTTCGAAAGAGGACCGCATAAGTTCTCCAATCACATTAAGCCCGCCTGATGCCCATCGCATGGGATGACATTTATTGGGCGGCCAATTGTAAATCATTGCCGTGAACGCCTCGTCGCTTCCTTGCTCTGCATCGGAACCCGCTATGTTGGTTGCCGCGAAAATCGCAATATTTTTCCCCGGATCCAGCTTGACGCAATACCCGAAATCCAACCCGCCACCACACATCCCACGTTGACAGCCTTATACACCGCCGACAACTCAGCCATCATCGCGTCAAAGAAGCGGGAAAAAAGGTTTTAACCCAAAATTGATGCTCTGTAAAAAGCAAAGCTCTCTCAAGTATATCTGCTTGCCTATCAACAAAATATAAGTTATACGGAATACCACCCTCACCCTGAATTGAATGTGCGGGAATATAAGAATCGATAAAATACACTCTCGATCCACCATAAAATAAAACCGAAAGGATAGAAAATCGGCAAAACTCCCCTTTTCGCCCTTTCTTCCCGCGCAAATATTCGTAACCTGAAGCGATACAAGATAAAGAATTAATTAGCATTCGCTTGCCCGGTGAGTAGATAATCGGCACCGGCCCACCGCCGTCCATTTCGAGGTCCTCTTCCAAGCACTTTCTTTTTACTAACTCATTTAAATGGAGCCGATGAAGTTCCTCCATGTTTTGGAATGAGGACTGCGCCCGCCACTCAATTGACAACTCGGAGTTCGTGGCAATTCCGACCAGTGGGTACAGAGCAGACGTAAAAAAGCGATCCCTGTTTTCGCCAGAAGAAGCCTTCTGCACTACAAATCCCGAATTGAATCCTAGATAATAGTCGCCTAGCGGAGAATAAAATGCATCCATGCTTTTTAAACCGGCATTTATGCCTTGCTTCGACATGTCCTGAAACAAATCAAACACCATTTCCCTCGAGGGGATTCCAGGCGCGGTTTTCATCGCCGCAAGCATTTCGCGATTGATCGCCCTTAACTGTTCGACGAAGTCGTGCTTTGTAGCGGGATCTCTCTCCATGCCCTCTATCAATGCATTCAATTGCTTCGACGATTCATAGACGCCACGAATTACCGCCGATTCTTTACCAAAACGGCTGTTCTGTGCGGCGAGATAGCCCTCCTGCTCGACGAGCCTGGACCGAGCTGACTCCTTCAGATTGTGAAGCTCAGTGTCAGATTGCACCTGCTCATCGGACTGTTTTATCGTATAGCCAATATCAAGTATCGCCGTGCCCCCCGCCAACGCGAGGGCGCAAAGTATGAGAATGCAAAACAACGGACGAGAATCACTTTTTCCGTTAGCCGACTCGCGCGCCTCTTTATAAAGCAATTCCAATCCCGCCACGAACGAACAACAAAATCCGATTATGATCGTCAGCAATTTGAGAGTCATACGGCAATTAATCGGGAAATTTTGGAGAAAAAAATCCCAAAAGAAGCCCTTGAAAAGCCAGCATAGCAGATTGCTCAGCCAAGATGGCGCCCGAATCAAACGAACTCACAGATACGGCATTTAGTATCGGATGTGATTGGTTAATTACATGGCGTGGAATAATACAATCCAGATAGTATAAGCGATTTGTAGCCTCGACAATCGCACACAACACTCGCGCCGACTCCTGTCGCCCTTCACCACTGAAGAAATATTCATATCCCGAAGCAATGGAACGATTCCCATTCAACAAGCGCTTTTCTTCTTCCGGAAAGGCGAACGATTCATATTGGTTAATTTTTCCTAACCGATTCGCGTTTGTGAACGAAGCGACCAACGCAATCAGATGCTGCCTATGCAAAGTCTGCAAATCTCGACTAGGATCGGCCGGATTCCACTCAATGGATAATACCGCATTTGTTTGCCTCCCATCAATTACACTAAACATCGTGTGGTAGTAACGGTCGACATGCTCATCGCCACCGCCGTAGTGCGGGGTGAGGCTTAAAAGAATAGGATTCAGGGCGAGGCTATAATTACCGGTGGGAGACGTAACTCCTTTAAGCTCACGAAATCTTGCCAACATCGCTTGAGGACGAGTATCCGAAATGATTGAAACTGGCTTGAATGCCAAAAGCGGATCGCTTCGAGCATTTAATGAGGCGAGAGTTTCTTGGTTCAGCGCGCGAAGTAATCGCAGTGTAGATCCCCCCACTGCAGGCGGAGGATCGAGACTTATGGCTGAAAGCGCCGATGTTAGTTTGTGGGCCGCCGACAACACCGACATGACCAGAGCGCGATTTGTTTCGATGATTGGAATTTGAGCCGAGAGTGATTGAGTTTGCTGCCGCAGTTTATTTTCGGTGGATTTTAGCTCCGCCGCCTCTGCTACCCGCTTCGTATTTTGCGCGACGGATTGCTCAACGTTGTAGGTGATGTCTACGGTTGTGGCAGCCGTCCCCAACACTAAAAGTAAGTAAATGAAAGGCCGTGTGCTTTTCTCGCTCGGCTTTTTTTTTATTCGCTGGGCTTCTCGAAACAAATTTGACACAGCGGTAATCAGTGTGGAGCAATAAAGTGCCACAATCAGGATCACTTTGACTTCGATGCTCGACAAATTGCTAGCCAGCATATTGCTAGTGTTGTGACAAAGCGCAATCGATGTCACCTTTTTTGTTAATTCGGGAACGTTCGACGTAACAAAAATTGGGATGGTGCCATTTTTAACCGGTTAAATTTACGATCGGGGGTTCATTTGTAGTGGGGATCGGCGAATCCGCCGTGCAGGCAGCGTTGTAGTTGTCGTCAGGCAGAACGAGTTAAAACGGTGAATCTTGCTTCCCGTTGAGAGTCTGCGCAACCATTCCAGTTAGCAAGTGTGATTTGTTGGGCGTCGCAGCTTTTGTTACGTTTCTTCTCCCTTGTTCGCCAACTTCCAGGTAATTGTCTGTAGTTCCCGTCCGGGCCGCACTATCCGGCTCTTTTTTGGTCCCGCAATAGCGTGAATTTGAGGGGGAAGTCACTCTGCGTCGAAAAAACGGATGGGATTGTATTCGTCAAAAATCAACGTTTTTGTCTTGGGTATTTTGATGATCTTGCCCACGAAGCCAAACCCTTCAAGGTTGACGCGCAAACGGGCGCGTTCCTAAGATGCGCGCGCATTTTCAATGACCCTATGAGCAAATCGAAGCCTGCCAAGCCCGCCGCCAATATCACATCGGTTTTGCACGAGGACCGCGTGTTTCCGCCGTCCAAGGAGTTTTCAAAGCAGGCGCATGTCAAATCGCTCGCGGAGTATCGCAAGCTTTACAACGAGTCGATCAAGTCGCCGGATAAATTCTGGGCGAAACAAGCCAGGCAGGAGCTGGTTTGGTTCAAGCCGTGGAAGAAGGTCCTGCAATGGAAGGAGCCGTTTGCCAAGTGGTTCGTGGGCGGGCAACTGAACGTCTCTTTCAACTGCCTTGACCGGCACCTGAACACGCCCATTGCGAACAAGGCGG
>CAZMLP010000968.1:0-5142 GCA_964566745.1 uncultured Verrucomicrobiota bacterium
CGAGCGCCCGGCGCGCCCGGAGCAGTCAGGTTATACTGTGGACCGTCCCGCCCGGCCCGATCGTCCCCTTCCAAAGGGATTCCCCGAGCGCCGTTCGTTCCCGTTACCGCAGGCGCGCCCGCCCAAGGCGAGCCGGCGCACCCCGGAGGAGCAGACGCGCATCCACATGAATGTCGGCGCGGAAATGGGCGTGGGTCCGGGTGATATTGTGGGCGCGATCCTCGGCGAGACCGGCTTGCCGGCAAACGTCGTCGGCACGGTGGACATTCGCGAGCGGCATTTGTTCGTCGATGTCGCCACCGAGCATGCCCACAGCATCATGGCCAAGCTGAACCGCACCCAAATCCGGGGCCGCCGCGTGAAAGTGAAGGCGGCGCAAGCCGAGCCGCCAGCGTCCGCGTCCGAGGCCGGCGCTTGATCTGGCGGCCGGCTCAATCCGGTCAACGGAAGTCGAGAGGAAACGGAGGGGCTGTTCCATGCCCTCCGGTTCCCCGGTTCCATTTTGATGGTTGCGTTTCCGCCGGTTCCTTTTCGCCTTTCGCAGTCCTCATGTAATAAAGCGCCATTGGGCCGCGACTAACCAGTCAAAGCTACGACGCTTGAACGTGGACGCTGACAACGCCGACCGACGGTTCCTCGAGCTGGTTCAACAAAACCAGGCGCGGCTCCAGCGCGTCTGCCGCGTTTACGCGTGGCAGCAAGCCGACCAGAACGATCTCTACCAGGAGATCCTGTTTCAGATTTGGCGCGGGCTGCCCGGCCTGAGGACCGCCGCGCACGCCAACACGTGGCTGTACCGGGTGGCCATCAACACCGCCATCACCTTCGTCCGCAAGCGGGCGCCACTCTCCGGCCGGGTCGTCCATTTCGCGCATGACGAGCTGGCGCGCGCCATTGAATCGCGGCAAACCGCCGGGGAGGAGACCGACAACCGGCTCGCAGACCTTTACAGCGCCATCCACCGGCTCAATCCGCTCGAAAAGGCGCTGGTCACCCTTTTTCTGGAGGACTTCACCTACGAGCAAATGGCCGAGGCCACGGGCATCCAGCCCAATCACGTCGGTGTCCTGCTGCATCGTGCCAAAAAGAAACTTTCCGCCCTGATGAAGGAGGAGGCGCCGAAATGAACGACGACGAGTTAAAGACACTCTGGCAGCGGCAACCGCTGGGCGACATCGCGCCCTCTGCCGCGCAACTGCTCGCCGCCATGGGTAAGAAGACCACCCGGTTGCGCCGAATCCTCGACGCGCGCGATTTGCGCGAGCTGTGGGCCTGCGCTTTCATTGTCATTATCTTTGGAATCTTCTATTTCACCGTGTACCGCTCGCCGGTTTCGCGTCTCGGCGATTTGATCGTCATCGGGAGTTCGATTTTTATCGCCTGGCGGCTTGTTTACGCCCGCCGGAGCAACCCGCCCGCGCCGCCGGGCGCGACGGTCGTTGAATCTCTGCGGGCCGACCTGAACGCGGTGCGCGCCCAGTCGCGGTTATTGGGATCGATCCTCTGGTGGTATCTTCTTCCACTGGGGATCGGAGTTCTGGTCTGCATTTGGGGAAGTCCCGGTGGCGGCCTCATTTTCAAAACTGGCTACACCCTTTTTGTGATCGTCCTCTACGCTTTGATCCACCGGCTGAACCAGCGCGCGAGGTCCGGGCAGCTTTTGCCAATCGAGGCGCAACTGGAATCACTGATCCGCTCGGCCGAGACGGGCGAGCCCCCGGAGGAGGCGGACGTCGCCGATCTGCGCCCGGTTGTGCTCACGATGGCGGCCGCCGCCGAGGTCAAGCCCGTTGAATTCAAGGTCGCCTTTTGGCAGGTCGCCATTTTCGGGGTTCCCGGAATTGTCGGCATTTGGTTCTTTTGGATGCTCAGCCTGGGCTTGGACAATGCGGGCCTGGAGACCAGGCCCCCGGCGTTCCCGCCGGGCCTGCGCGCCGGGGAAACCAATCACTACGCCGTCGTTGCCCGCAGGATTGTCGGTCTGCTCAACACCGGCAATTCCGCCGGGGTCGAACAGTTGTTCAACGCGGAAATGAGCGCGGTGTTGCCGCCGCGGAAGGCGTCCGGGTTCTTCGCCGACCTCACCGCGCGTTTCGGCTACATCGAAAGCCTCGACGGCCCCACCGGGGACGGCTACCGCGGGTGGATTGCGTTCCGCCTCCACGGTCAGCGCGGCGATCTGACCATGAGCCTGGAGCTGGACGCGGACGACAAAATCGCGGGGATTTATTTCCTGCCCGCGCGCGGGTCTTCCGGAAACGCGGGATCGCTCGGGCAGCGCGTTTTAACGCCTCAGCGTCTGCTCTGGTTTGTGCCGTTCCTGCTGGGCGGGCTGTTGTATTCCTGGCTAATGCAAAAAACCACCAACCGGGCTGTGGGGATCAGCGCTCTCGGGGTGCATTTGCTCAAAGGGCAAAACTTGGTTCTTTGGGACGAGATTAAAGAGGTGCGGCCGCTCAAGTTTCTGCACATTCGAAATCTTTGGCTGATCCGGGAGTCAGGTGAAAAGACGCTGATGCACTGGACACCCTTGGAACGGCATGCCGAACTGAAGTCGGCGGTGGAAAGGTTTGCGCCGGCAGGGCATCCCATCCGCAAATTCCTGCCGCTGCTGAAACAAGACAAATCACGATGACAAGAATTGTCGCGACCAAGAGACTCATGAACTATTTTTTCATTAGACCCTGCCTGTGGTCCGCCGCCCTGCTGGCCGCCGCGGTTAACCTTGCCCGCGCCACCATGCCCTACGACGCCGAGATCGAGGCCGCGCTCCGAGAGTGCGTGGACAACCGGCGCCTGGCGCCCGGCATTGCCGTGGCGGTGGTCGAGCCGGAGGGCACTCGTATTTTCACACGTGGCAAGGCTCGCGCCGGGGGTCCGGACGTGGATGGCGCGACCGTGTTCGAGATTGGCTCCATCACCAAGGTGTTCACCTCGCTCTTGCTCCAGGAGGCGGTGGACCGGGGCGTGATGAAGCTCGACGATCCCGTCGCGAAATATTTGCCCGCCAGTGTGAAAGTTCCCTCGCGCAACGGCCGGGAAATCACCCTGGTCGACCTGGTCACGCACACCTCCGGCCTGCCGCGCTTGCCGGGCAACTTGAAGCCCGCCGATCCCGCGAATCCCTACGCGGATTACACTGTCGAGCAGCTTTACAAGTTCCTCTCCGGCTACTCGCTCACGCGCGATATTGGCGCGGAATATGAATACTCCAACCTCGGCATGGGCCTGCTCGGCCACGCCCTGGCGCTTCAGGCGGGCACGACGTACGAGCAACTGGTGCTTCAAAAGATTTGCCAGCCGCTGAAGATGAGCGAAACGAGCATCACGCTTTCGCCCGAACTGCGGGCGCGGTTTGCCACCCCTCACAACAAGAGCGGCGTGCCAGTCAAGGCGTGGGACTTCCGGACGCTCGAGGGTTGCGGCGCGCTCCACTCGACCGTTACGGATCTCGCCAAGTTTCTCGGCGCGCAGATGGGCGTGCCCAACACCCCGCTCTTGGGCGCCATGCGCCGCTCGCACACGCCGCTCGTCAGCGCCGGCGGCCCGCAGATGGTCGGCCTCGCGTGGCACATCGACACCCGCACGAACCTCACCTGGCACAACGGCGGCACCTACGGGTTTCACAGCTACATTGGTTTCAACTCGCCGCAGACACGCGGCGTGGTGGTGCTCGCCAACTCGGAGAGCGCCATTGAAAACCTGGGCGGCTACATCCTCGGTGCCATTCCCAAGCTGCCCGTCGCGGAGAAATCCCAGCCTCGACAAGTGTCCAAAGTGGATCCGGCGATTTACGACCGTTATGCCGGCTGGTACGAGTTCCGGCCGGGCTTGGATTTCAGGATCACACGGGTGGGAGACCGGCTTTTGGCGCAACTCACGGGTCAAGCAAGCAACGAGGTTTTTCCCGAGTCCGAGACCAAATTCTTTTACAAGGTCGTCGATGCGCAATTGACGTTCGTGAGGAACGAGGCCGGCGAGGTGACACACCTCATTCTTCATCAAAACGGCCTCGACCAAAAAGCGATGAAAGTGAAGTGACCGGTCTCAACTTTGAGGCTTCCCTTCCCTATCGACACCCGGCCGACCGCGTGCAAGGTTGGAGGCGTTTGACGCCGCCGACCATTTACCTCGACTACAACGCCACCACGCCGCTCGATCCGGCGGTGCGCGAGGCGATGTTGCCCTTTCTCGGCGACGTTTTCGGCAATGCCTCGAGCGTGCATCACGTTGGGCGCCGGGCGCGCGCCGCTATGGACGAGGCTCGTTACCGAGTCTCCTCACTCTTCAATTGCAAACCGAGCGAGGTGGTGTTCACCAGCGGTGGTACGGAGAGCAACAACCTGGCGATCTTCGGCACGGCCCGCCTGATGCGCGACAAAGGACGCCATTTGATCACCACCCGTGTGGAACATCACGCGGTGTTGAACTGCTTTGAGTATCTGGAGAAATTCGAGGGATTCAGCGTTACCTATCTGCCTGTGGATCGGGAAGGCCGGGTCTCGGTGGAGGATATGAAACGCGCCCTACGACCGGACACGACGCTAGTCTCGGTGATGGCCGCGAATAACGAGGTGGGTACCGTTCAGCCAGTGGCCGAGATGGGGGCCATTTGCCGCGAACTGCGTGTTTTTTTTCATACCGACGCCGTCCAATGGTTCGGCAAGCTGCCCTTTAACGATATACACCAGTTTAACGCTGATTTGGTGTCCATTTGCGCCCACAAGTTTCATGGTCCGAAGGGCGCTGGCGCTTTGTTCATCCGCTCTCCGCTGCTGCCTCATCCCATCCTGTTTGGCGGCTCCCACGAGAACGAGCGTCGCGCGGGGACTGAAAACGTCGCTGCTGTGGCTGGCTTCGCTGAGGCCTGCTCCCGGTTTATCAGGCCACCGGTTTTTCCTAACGATTCCCTCGCGGCTCTGTCTGACATCCTCATCAACTCGCTTCACTCCGTTTCAGGTGTTTCTCTGGTGACTCCTTTGAAGAATCGACTGCCTAACACCGTGTCCTTTATCGCTAAAGGATGTGATAGCACGGCTCTTTTAGCCGCTTTGGACATCGAAGGGGTCTGCGCTTCGAGTGGTTCGGCTTGTTCGGCGGGTTCTTTGAACCCTTCCCATGTCTTGTTGGCCAGGGGGGTTC
>CAZMLP010000969.1:0-6367 GCA_964566745.1 uncultured Verrucomicrobiota bacterium
GTGTTGATGGTCACGCGCTGGCCGCGCTGGGCAAGAATCCCGCGTCCGCGCTCCTCATAGAGAATGCCGGTGTAGCTCTTGCCCGCCTCCATGTCCGCCTGGTAACCGCCCACCACCCAGTTGCCCAAATCCTTGCTGCGGTATTGGATGCCGGAGTTGGCAAAGCCGTCATCGTTGTTGGCGGTGATCTTGAACCGGAGGCGCAATTGAAAGTCACGCACCTGGCCATCCCGCCAGATGAGAAAGGTGTTTTCCGTCAGTGGATTTTCACTCGTGGTCTGGCCGACGATCACGCCGTCTTTCACGGACCAATGCCTCGGGTCGCCATCCCAACCTGTGAGATCCGTGCCATTGAAAAGATTGCGATAGCCCGCCTCGTCGGCCGGGGCGGGCTTGCCCGGCACAATTTTCTCGGTGCCGTCCGCGTTGCGCAGGACGATGGGGGCCTCGGCGGCACGCATCAATTGCCAAAGGACCAGGCTCAAACAAACCGCCAAAAAGCCGAATTTTCTCATAAAAATCAAAGCCGCGTCGTCGTTTCAGGGCGACGTAAAATCATAACGCACTACGGGTGACAAACACCAAATCAGACGAATAGTTGCGGCCGGGATTCAAACGTGGAACGTCATGGCCCGCAATCCCTAGTTGGCGACTGTTACCATGATTTTTCACACGGTTTGGCCCAAGGTTTCAGTGGTTGAGGAAGGCTTGAATTGGCTTGAATGGCTTGGAATTTCGGGGGTTTTAAGAGTTGAAAGGGCAGCGGCGGGGGCGCCGGAATCGGGGTCCAGAGCCGTTTCCCCGGCAGCGGATGGCTCCTGCGCGGGAACCCTCCCGATGGGCACGCTCCCGGCGGAGGCCGCAGGCGGGCGATTGCCGAAAAGGCGGAGGCGAATCTGTTCCAGTTTCCAATTGATGAATTCGCGCTGTTCCCCCTGGCTGGCCGTCTCCTTCGCCTCCCGTGCCTTTCTTTCCAGAGCGGCCTTTTCCTCGATCAGACGCAAGCGACGCTCGGTTTGATCCACCTTACGAACTTTGAGCAGGTCCGCGTTGAACTCGCGCAACCGCTGCCATTGTTTTTCCTCGTCCAGTTTGCCGATCTGGCGAGCCACCACCGCGTAACGGGCGGTCAGCCAGACCATCAGTTTCTCGGTCAACGGAGTGCGGTCCCCCTGCTCTTGCTCTTTCCAATCTTGAATCTCCTCGCCCAGGCGTTGGGCCAGGGCGATGGCCTCGCCGTGGGCGAGCCAGTCCTCATAACCGCCCTGCCGCCAGGAGCTGAGATTCTGGGCGCTGATGGGCTTGCCGTCGAACTCGGCAGTCAAGAGTTGCTGGACCTCGGGCAAGGCATTGAGCCAGTCGAGCAGTTCCGGGCCTTGCCCGCCGTCATGGAGGCGTTGGTTGAGTTGCTCGCGGATGGCGCGGGGCAGGCGGCCGATTTTTCCAGTGCGGGGACGTGGCATGAGAATAGGACAGGGTTGAGGGTGGGTTGATCGATTGGATGGGCAGGCGAATAACGTCGTACGTTTTAGCACGAGATTTTCTCTCGTCATTCGTGTTTCGTCATTTGGCATGGAGCCACACAAATCCCCATCCTATCTGATTTCCCCCCTTCCGCGCAAAGGTACCGTTGACTGTGTTGACTCTATTGACTGTGTTGACTCTATTAATTGGAAAAGCCGTATTTGAGCGGGAAACGGGGCGGCAAGCGGTTGAGCAGGAGGAGGTTCCGCGTGGGGGTGAGGGATTGGAACAAAATGATTAGCCACCGAGGGAGAAGAGGAAAAAGAGAGTGGATCAAACGCAAGCAAAACGGATTTTCATGGGATGGCGCGGGTCCCCGGCTTGAAAGCCGTGGCTACCATCATGCCGTCGCTCCGCGACGGCTGGCCGCCCGCCCCGGAGGGGTGGAAGAGAGTAGCCGGTGGCAAGTTCGCGCAGCGAACGCAACCACCGGAAACGGCCCCCTCAATCAACCCGCGCCCCGGAGGCGGCGCATGAAAAATAACAAAGCCGCGATAGCGAAAGCCAAAACATGGCGGTGATGCAGGGCACGATTGGAATCCAACATTTGGTTGAACCGCCAATTAACAAGCCCCCCTGCCGGGGCGCTATCAAGGGAGATACTGGCTAGTGTGGTCGCGGAGATTCTTTTGCGTGGAGGAAGAGAGAGGAACTGGTTGAAAAATCGAATTCTCGAGGCTCAAAGCGAGTTGTTTTTGCTATTTGGATTTTAACTCATCTAGTTTCCGTTCGACCATCTCATCCGATATTCCGAGGGCTTTTCCGAGAGCTTTGTAAACAACTGAGGCAACTAGGTCAGCTTCCTGCAAACACCGTTGAATTTCGATAAGTTCATCGATCATGAGGGCGCTCCCTTTCGGGGGCAGGGCTTGATCGGCTCGTTCTTTAAAAAAGCGATGAACAAAAAAATTCCGCTGCTCCAAAGCCGTGGTAAGCACTGCATCCGCCCCCTCTCCGAATTTTACAAGGCCCCGCACTTTGTTTAAAAGTTGGCCCAAAGTTTCCTTTTGGACACCTTTTTCGAAGTTTTCAAATTCCGCGAGAGTGAGAGATTTGAGGGACAATCGAGCGTAAAGGCAGAGAATGTTCTCAAAGGACATCTCAAAACATTGTGCCAAATACAAGGTGCGGCCTGCGTGAGCGAAGAGGTTCTTGCTCTGTGCTTCTTCGCAGTTCGAATCATCGGCCATGGCCCTGTTTGCACGCTTACTTCGGATCCAAATTCTGCTTCAAATCCTCCGGCGTGACGGTCGAGGCAACGCCGTTCTCGGGAACCGGGACTTTCGCGCTCCAGAGGATGGCGTTGAGCACCAGTTTTCGAAAATCGTCGTTGGCCCAGTTCTTGTGATAATGCCCGCCGGTGAAGCCGAAGCCGCGCCCGCCGTCGGGCCGCTCGGTGGCCCACATCATCACTTGCGGCACATGGTTTTTCACCTCGGCGCGGACCGCCGGGTTGCCCGCATGGGCATCGTCGGGGCGATCCATGGTGCTCTCCGGCGCAATCGCAACCAGAATCGGCGTGACGCCCTTCATGCCCTCGGGAAAGCGCATGTGGAAATACCATTCATCATGGATGCTGAACGGATGGACGCCCCGCGTGATCGGGTGCTTGGGCAATTCGGTGTAGTTCGCCGTCCAGGTCGGGTTCACCGACCAATACGCCTCGAAATAACCGCCCGTCCAGGCGAGGAACTCCGGCCCGCCCTTATCCTTGGGCACCTCCACGCCATAATGCGCGCAACCCAGGCCCACGCCCTTTTTCATCAACGCGCCGAGCTTTTGCAGGTGGTCGCCCTGAATCGCCAGGTGGCCATCACCGCCATCGCAATAAATGAACACCGCCGC
Organism: uncultured Verrucomicrobiota bacterium; assembly: GCA_964566745.1. Classification (GTDB taxonomy): domain Bacteria; phylum Verrucomicrobiota; class Verrucomicrobiia; order Limisphaerales; family CAZMLP01; genus CAZMLP01. The sequence goes on from CAZMLP010000969.1 coordinate 3,370, forward strand.
CGCGCCGTCAAAAATATGCTCGTCCTTCGGCCAGCCGTTGAGGTTCACCACCACCTCCATGCCGGGCTGGTTCGCGAGGCATTTTTGCAGCAGCAGGCAACCGGCGTTGAACTCGTGCTCGCGCGGTCCGTGGCTGGGCGTCCCAGCGAGAAACACGATTTTCTTTTTGTCCGCCGCGTGGGAAGCGACGGCGCAAACGAGGAGCAGGGCGACCAGCAGGCGCTTCATGCGAAGGAGGGACGAGGGTGAATTAGTCGGCCTTTTTCTTGTAGCTCGCGACGAGAAACTTGGAGTCCTGCGGCGCCTCGAACTTGGCCGGGCGACCAGCGCCGTCGAAGCCGAAGCAAACCTCCAAGCCCTCGTCGGTGAAACGATAGATTGCCAGGACGGTGTTACCGCCCGCCGTTTTGAGGTCCATGGTTTTGGGCGACGCGGACTCGTTCAGCGTGATGGTTCCCTCGTCATCGCCACCGTTCCAAACGGCCTTGTATTTGTTGCCGGTGTAGGTCGTCACGGCCGCCTGAATATCATCATCGGAGATGGGGTTGCCGTTCATGGCTCCCTTGAAGCCCTTCCAAGTCCCTTGAAATTTCTCCAAGTCGCCGGCGCTGGCGTGCTTGCCGAGTTCCTTGATGCGGATGTCCTTGAATTGAACCTGCATGGGAGGGCCGGCGTGAAGCTGAAGCGCGAGAATGCCCGATTTCGCCGCCTTGCCGGGTTGCTCGTCGAGCACGTCGATCGTCTGGTTGCCGTTGATGAAATGCTGGAGATGGTTGCCGTCGGCGATGATGACGTAATCGTTCCACTCCTCCTTGTGAATCGCCGCCTGCAATTGCTCGCTGGTCATGGCCATCTTGCCGGTGACCTCGACCTTGGTCTTGCTGGCGTCATTCGGGTCGGCCTTGATGGTGGTTTTCTGGCCGCGTTGCGCGAGGATGCCGCGCATGCGTTCCTCGTAAAGGATGCCGCTGTAGGTTGTGCCGGCCTCGAAATCACCCTGATAGCCGCCCACCACCCAATTGCCGAAATCCTTGCTGCGGTATTGCACGCCGGAGTTCCCGAAGCCCTGGTTGTTGTGCGGCACGATCCTGTATTTGAAGCGCAACTCGAAGTTGGAGACCTCGCCGCCGCGATAGATCAGGAAGGTGTTCCCCTTAAGCGGGGTCTCCGGCGTGGTCTCGCCATTGATGACGCCATCCTTCACCGACCAGTGCTTCGGGTCGCCGTCCCAGTTGGAGAGGTCCTTGCCGTTGAACAGGTCTTTGAAGCCCGGCTCGGCGGCGGAGCAGAGGGAGTGCTGGAAAATCGCCAGTGCCGTCATGAGGACAAAACGAGTGGTTTTCATGAGTTGCATGCCGTGGTTGAACTGGCGCGATGTTTGACCTGCCGGCGAATTTGAACAAGGAGAAAACAGAGGCCTCGGGCGCGGGCGCGGCCTTGCCATCCATCCCGCCTCAAATCACACCACGCCCAACTTTTTGCAGTTGTTTTGGCAGGGGTGAACCCGGTAGGTTGCGCGCGGTCCAACGAGCGTTCCCAAGGGCAATGGAGAACCCGAGTTGGCGGATGATTATCATGGGCGTCGCCGAGCGCAGCGTCACCTTGCGGAACCAACTCTCGGAAATCGAGCGGTTGAGCCACATCATTGACGAGTTCGCCGAGCAGAACGATTTGCCCGTGAAGGCGGCTTACGAGTTGAATGTGGTGATGGACGAGCTCCTGACGAACACGATCTCGTACGGCTATCCCGACAAAGCAGAGCACAACATCGAACTGGAAATGAGGGCCGCCGGTGGCGTTGTGACCCTGGTGTTGAGCGATGACGCCATCGCCTTCAACCCGCTGGACCGGCCCGAGCCGGACATCTCCAAGCCGGCCGAGGAGCGGGAAATTGGCGGACTGGGAATATTTTTTGTGCGGAAGATGATGGACAAGGTCGAGTACGCGCGGGCGGGCGACCGCAACGTGATCACCTTGACGAAGACTTTCAAACCAGCGGCTTAACGACGCGTCTTACCATGGAACTTATCGAACAGAAGCAGGGCAGCGTGATGACGGTGGCCTTCAAGGGCCGGCTGGACGCGAGCAACTCCGCCGGGGTGCAAGACCGGATCGTGGCGATCATCGACCAGGGCGAGCACCGGCTGGTGCTGGACTTGTCGGGGCTGGATTACATTAGCAGCGCGGGGCTGCGGGTCCTGCTCGTGGCCGCAAAAAAGCTTAAAATCGCCGCTGGCAAGATCGCCTTGTGCGGCCTGCAGCCCTCCATCCGTGAGATTTTCGAGATCGCCGGTTTCATCGACATGTTCCCGATTGCCGCGACCCGCGCGGACGCCATCGCCAGCATTGGCAGTTAACCCCCCGTAAAACCGCGAGTCGTTAACGCAATTCCCGGGCGAGGCGCCCGGCCAGCGCGACCGCGCTTGGCGTGTCCGAATGCACGCACAAAGTCCGCCCGGACAGTCGCAACGGTTTGCCCGACACGCTGGGGATCGTGCCGGTTCGCGCGAACCCTTTCATTCGTCCGATCATCGCCTCCACCTTCTCAAACACCGCTCCGGGTTGACCACGCGGGACCAGCGAGCCGTCATCCCGGTAAGAGCGATCCGCGAAAATCTCGCCCCATACTTCCACGCCTGACTTGGACGCCGCCCGCATGACAGCGCCGCCCGCCAGCGCGTAAACTCTCACCCCGGGCCACCATTTTCCCACGGCGCGAAGATAGGAGCGCGCGAGCGCGGCGTCCCGCTCCACCGCGTGATAAAGGGCGCCGTGCAGTTTGATATGATGCAATTCGAGCTGGTGAGCGCGGGCCACGCGCTCCAACGCGCCCACTTGTTGCAACAGAAGAGTCTCCAATTCTTTCGCGGTGAGCCTGATCTCCGCCCGGCCAAAGCTGGCGCGGTCCCACGGTCCCGGATGAGCGCCGAGGCGGACGTCAAATTTCCATGCCAATTCGCAGCAGCGCGTCATGCTCGCGACATCCCCGGCATGGCCT
>CAZMLP010000970.1:0-7971 GCA_964566745.1 uncultured Verrucomicrobiota bacterium
ATCTCGTCCGAGCTGGTGTCGCCTTTCCACCACCATTTGCCGTCGGTCGTGGCATGCCACTCGCCATACTGCGGTTTTGGCCGGTCTCCAGAGACAAAGGAGCGGGCCGGAAAGCCGGGAATGCCGGTGATTTCCTCCAACCGCATCAGGGCATGCAGGGAACGCCCGGCCTTGGCTCGCGCATCGGGATCCTTCGTGACGGCATAACGATAGACCTCCGCGGCAAGATACATGGCGGTCCAAAGACCATCGTTGTCGTTGTCGATGGTATGGTTGCTGGCGAGATCGCCGGATTTTTGCAGCCAGGAGTCTGCCACGAATCCGTGCCGCACATGACGTTGCTCGATCCGCTCTTCAAAGGCGCGCGCTTTTTCCTCCAGCGTGAAAGGACGCCATTCGATCAACGAAACTCCAGTGGCGGTGCGAATCCAAACCTTGGTCTCCGGGGAGCTGTCCTCGACGACGATGTTCTTCACCTCGTTGTCGGCCAGCCAGCTTTTGCCATGGAAGTAATGCCAGCGATCCCAAGGATGGCTTGCCTTCGCGTCAAACCGCGCCGCGCCCTCGTCGCTCCCCAGCCAGACGACGCCGTTTTTTTGGCGGGCAAAGACCTTGAGATCGGCCACCGGGCCTTTTTCGGCCCCGTCCCAAGCCGTTGGATGGGGTGATTGCCGGACGGGAATCGGCACGGCGGGATCGGTTTCCGAGAAGTATGTGGCAAATTTTTGCTGGTAGTCGGATTTCGGCGCGGAAAATGCTAAAATCTGGCCCCAAAGCCAAATCGACATGATCCCGATTTTCAACGGGATACGACACTTGGTTTGAGCCATCAACGGAGAGCGGAGCATGGTTCAGAGCTTAGCGGGTTTGGACGGGGAGATGTCAAACTCCTTGAAGAGCGCGGTGTGTTGGCGTATCAAAGGCTTGATACCAGCGGTTGGGAGATGCGGGTGGCTCGAATTTGTTATTATTCAGCGCGTGAGATACTCCGGCGGGCGGGTTCAATTAGAAGAGGGATTGTGACTATGAGGCACCATCGATTTCGACAAGGTCTTTTGGCATCCTGTTTTTTGGCGGGAGGGTTGTCCACGGCCATGGTCTTCGGCGGCTCAAAAATCGGTTTGGTCTCTGTGGCCAGTCTTCCCGGTCCCACCAATTATACCGCCAACGGAAACTCGACGGGTCCGTGGGTCAGCGGCAACGGGGCATGGGTCTGTTTCAATAGCGATGCCGACAACCTGACCACCAACAAAGTCGCCCGGGGTCCGGTCGCAAATTGGATCAATGCGTACGCCCGCGAGATGGCCTCCGGAAAAATTCAACTGTTGAGCGTGAGCGCCGACGGGGTTTCCGGGGCAAATGCGAACTCGCTGATTTCCGGCGTTTCGAGGGACGGTCAGCGCGTGGTTTTTGAGAGCACGGGCAGTGATATCGTAACCAACGACAACAATGGCACCGGGAATATTTTTGTCCGGGATTTGACACTGGGAAAAACATTGCTGGTCAGCGCCGGGCAGGCTGGCGGCGCGGCCAACGGCGCCTCGACCGGCTCCTCCATTTCCGCCGATGGGCGTTATGTGGTGTTTCAAAGTGACGCCTCGAACTTGGTGGCGGGCGACACGAATGGCGTGACGGATGTTTTTGTGCGGGATCTGGAGGCGGGCACCACCACTCTGGTGAGCGGCAATCAAGGTGGTAATACAATTTCGACCCAACCGTTAATCAGCGCAAACGGTCGCCGCGTGGCATTTCTCAATTACCCTCCCATTATCATGCTTGGCAGCACTAACCAAGGATACAATATATTTGTGCGGGATTTGGACACCAGTCAAACAACCTGGATTACCTCCGGTTTCTCGACAGCGTCTTCCGCCTGGCAGTACGCTCTCAGCGAGGATGGAGATCACATAGTTTTTCGGGATGTTAACACGCTTGACGTGTATTGGCGGGATTTGAGCCAGACGACCAACGTGTTGGTCCATCATCAGCAAGGGCAGTCATCGGTCGCCGCCACCGGGGTTGACATCAGCGGGGACGGTCGATACGCCGTCTATGACGTTGGCGGTCTTGTTTATCGTTGGGACAAGACGACCGGAAAGGAAACCTGGGTGGGCCCGAAAGTGGTCGGTGCGGGGGATTATTGTGATTCTCCCTTCATGAGCGTGGACGGGCGGATGATTTTCTTCGAAAGCCTAACCACAAACTTGGTGGCGGGCGCAACTGGGGACACTTATCAATGGTACGTCCGTGACATGACCACCGGGGACGTTCAATTGGCCATTGCCCGCCTGGACGGCACGTTTCCGGATGTTCAACTTTCCGCGCCCCCCTCGGTCAGTGATGACGGTCGATTTGCCGCCTTCGACGCCTTCGATGACCAGATCACTCCCGGAGATGCCAATAATAGCTACGACGCCTTTGTGCGGGATTTGACTGCCAAAAGGACGATCTTGCTCTCCTCGGCCCTGAATCCGGTCGCCTCCCTTTCCGGCAATGGAACCAGCGCGCTGGGAGCTTCCGTGCTGAGCGCGGACGGCAATCGGCTCGTGTATCAGAGCTTGGCGGAAAATTTGGTAGCTAATGACAGCAATGGAGTTTCGGACATCTTCCTTTTCGACATTAACCGGCAGGCGAATCAACTCGTCAGCGTCAACGCCGCCGGGACTCGCTCGGGCAATGACCGCTCGTACAACCCAATTATTGCCCGGAACGGCCGTTTCGTTGCTTTTCTGAGCAGAGCGGCGGACTTGGCGGCGGGAACGCCGACGAATCGCCTGGAGCGGCTCTATTTGCGGGACGTGGATTCCGCCATCACCACCGTGCCCGGAGGCATGGAAGCGTTGCTCGGCACTTCGACGTTTTCGCAGTTGTCGATCAGCGCGGGCGGGGAGGCAATGGCCTTTTTGTACGGTACTTCGCTGTACTACTGGAATATCTCCTCCAACACTCTCGTCAAGATTGTCCAGGCGACTCCGACGATAAGCCAGGCGGTGATTTCACCTGACGCCAAATGGGTCGCTTTCGTGACTGGCTCGACTGGCGTTTTCGTCTGGGAGGCGGGTTCCGGGCAAAAACTAACCGTCGTTCAGGGCCAAATTGCCAGCAATCCCTTGAGTTTCAGCCGGGATGGGAAAACGTTGTTTTTGGGAATGCCCTCCGCGTCCCCGCAACTTCAGGCATATCCGTTGCCTCCTGCGGCTGGCAAAGCGGTTGCGTTCCAACCGGGATACAACGTCATGAATGAGTATGATTCGAGTGGGGACGGCAAATTAGTGGCCTACACGGCGCGCAATCCTTCGCCGGAAAATCCCCGGCAACTGTTTCTTGCTGATCTTAGCAGCGGCTTGGTGACCACTCTGAGTCCGAATCTTGGCCCGACGAACGTGGGGACCGCTCCCTACCGGTCCCCCCGGATCAGTGCCAACGGGCGTTTTGTTTTGTTCCGCAGCGAGGCAACTGATTTGGTCCCGGCCCCCGCCAATCCAGATGAAGGCTTGTTTCTCGCTGATCTTCAAATGGGCACCACCACCTTAATTGATTGGAACGCCGCCGGCACTGCCAAGGAAAATTCACGACCCGGACCCGCTCTGATGAGCGATGACGGCAAGACCATCGTCTTCAGCAGCTTGGCCACGGATTTGGTCAGTGGTGACGACAACCTGACCTCGGACATATTTTATGTCAGACTGACAGACTCAACGACCGGTGATTCCGACGGCGATGGATTGCCCGACGCCTGGGAGACCCAATATTTCGGGAGCTTGTCGCGGGACGGCTCGGGAGACTTTGACGGCGATGGCCAGAGCGACCGGGCCGAATACCTCGCAGGGACTGACCCTGCTCGTGCTGACTCGGCGCTCCGTTGCACCATCACCACCAGCGCCCCATCAGGCTGGCAATTGCAATGGTCCTCGGTGCCCGGCAAGACCTATCATGTTCAGAGCCGCGCCGATCTCGGGGCGGGAGCGTGGGCGGATTTGGGAGGTAACGTCACGGCCACCACGGCGGTTTCAACCACCCTTGTTTCGCCGAACGCCGGGGAGGCGACCACATTCTACCGCGTGGTGGTGGTGCAATAACGCGCTCGCACGGCGATTTCCGGTTGAATCTTTCGCGGGGCGGGAACAAATTCTCCTATCCCGGCGCGGTTTCTCGCGCCCTTGATGAAACCGATGACTCGCCATTTCTGGTCCGTCCTGCTCTTGCTGGCAAGCGCGCTTGCCCCGGCAGCCCGCGCCGGCAAAGCCTCTGTTCCCGCCGCCACACCGGTTGATTTCAGCTCGCAAATCCGGCCGATCATTTCCTCTAAGTGTTTCAGTTGCCACGGCCAGGACGAGACGGCTCGCAAGGCGAAGTTGCGCCTCGATTTGCGCGACGAGGCAATCAAGGACCACAAGGGCACGCGCGCGATTGTGCCGGGCGACCTCGCTGCCAGCGAGATGTGGCGCCGCATCACCACGAAGGACACCGACGACCTCATGCCCCCGGTGAAATCCGGTCATCCGCTCAAAGCCGGGGAGATCGAGCTGATCAAGCAATGGATTCAGCAGGGCGCGGTTTACTCGGGACATTGGGCGTTTGAGAAGCCGAGGCGCCCGGCTTTGCCCTCGGTGAAGGCGAAATCCTGGCCGCGCAATCCGGTGGATTTGTTCGTGCTCGAAAAGCTGGAGCGTAACGCTCTGCGTCCCTCGCCCATGGCGGATCGCAACGCGCTGATCCGGCGGGTTACGTTCGACCTGACCGGCTTGCCTCCCACACTGGAGGAAGTGGACGCGTTTGTGAAAGATCACAGCAAGAACGCCTACGAGAAGGTCGTGGACCGTCTGCTTAAGTCGCCCGCCTACGGCGAGCGCTGGGCGCGGGTCTGGCTCGATTTGGCGCGCTACGCGGATTCCGCTGGTTATGGGTCCGATCCGCTCCGTTTGAATATCTGGCCCTATCGCGATTGGGTCATCCAGGCGCTGAACCGCGACGAGCCGTACGACCAGTTCACCATCGACCAGATCGCGGGGGATTTGCTGCCGAATCCCACCACCGGGCAATTGGTCGCCACGGCGTTCCATCGTAACACGATGACCAACACCGAGGGCGGGACCGACGACGAGGAGTGGCGCGTGGCGGCGGTGAAGGATCGCGCGGGCGTCACCGCGCAGGTGTGGATGGGCCTCACGATGAACTGCGCCCAATGCCACTCGCACAAGTTCGACCCGATCAGCCAGACGGAATATTACCAGTTCTTCGCTTTGTTTAACCAGACCGAGGACAACGACCAGCCGGATGAGCGCCCGACCTTGCCTTTGCCGACTTCCGAGGAAACGGTGAAAATGGAGAAATTGAAGAAAGAAATCGTCGCGCTTGAAAAAGAGCGGGACAAATCCACCCCTGAATTCGAGCACGATCTGGCCGGCTGGGAGGCGTCGCTGGCGAAAGGCGTGGACTGGACTCCGCTGGAGCCAATCGAATGGAAGTCCGCCAAAGGGACGGAACTGAAGTTTCTGCCGGATCAATCGGTGCTCGCGACCGGTTCCGCGCCGGACACGGACACTTACACCGTCAAACTGAAAACCGGCCTGACCGGCATTACCGCGATCCGGCTGGAATTGCTGCCCGACGACAGCTTGCCGGGGCATGGGCCGGGCCGGGCGACGAGCGGCAAGGCGGTGTTGAACAGTTTTCAACTCGCGTCCCGCCCGTTGAAGGCCGAGCCGCCCAAGGCGCGGTATGTTCGCGTCGAGTTGCCGGGATCAACCCGCATCCTTTCACTGGCCGAGGTGCAAGTCATCAGCGGCACGGAGAATGTCGCCCCCAAAGGCGTCGCGCGGCAATCCACCACGGAGGATGGCGCGGAGGCGGGGCGGGCGAACGACGGCAACACCAACGGCGATTTCAGCAAGGGTTCCACCACGCTCACGCAGGCCGGGGACGACCCGTGGTGGGAGGTGGATTTGGGCGCGGACCTTCCGCTGGAGGAAATCACGGTGTGGAACCGGACCGATCGCGGCATGGGCACGCGCCTGAACGATTTCAAGGTCGTCGCCCTCGACGCCAAGCGAAACAAAGTGTGGGAGAAATCCTCGGGCGGCGCGCCGACTCCGAGCGTGACTCTGCGCGTGCCGCCGGAAAAGAGCATCGCGCTGCGGAACGCCTCGGCGGATTTCGGCGAGGAGGGCTGGGGCGCGGACAAGGCCATTGATGGCGATGGCTATTCGGCGTGGAGCATCGGCAGCCAGGAGGGACGCGCCCATGCCGCCTCGTTCGAGACGCAAAGCAAGGCGGGCGAGGAGGGCGGCACGCTTCTGCTCGCCACCTTGACGCAGAACCACGGCTCCAGGGAGACCTTGGGAAGGTTCCGCATATCCGCCACCACCCAGGCGCAACCGGTGCGGATTTTGCCAGCGGGTCTGCAAGCCACCCTGGCAATTCCATCAGCGCAACGAACCGCCGCGCAAAAAGAGGCGCTGGCTGCCTATTACCGGCCCTTCGCACCCTCGGTCACCAAATTCAACGAGCAGATCGCGAAGCTGCGCAAGGAGCTGGACGGTGTTCGGCCGGTCGCCGTGCCGGTCATGCGCGAATTGGCGCGCGACAAACAGCGCGTGAGCCATTTGTTGAACAAGGGAAACTTTCTCGACCCGGGCGCCGAGGTGAAACCGGCGGTGCCGGCCGCGTTCAATCCTTTGCCGTCCGGCGCCCCCGCCAACCGTTTGGGCGTGGCGGAATGGCTCGTGAGCAAGGAGAATCCGCTCACGGCGCGCGTCGCCATGAACCGCCTCTGGTCGCAATTGTTTGGCGCGGGCATCGTCGAGACGGAGGAGGATTTCGGCACGCAAGGCTCCCTCCCGACCCATCGCGACTTGCTGGACTGGCTGGCGGTCGAGTTCATGGACCGCCAATGGGATATGAAGGCCATGGCCAAGTTGATCGTGATGAGCGCGACCTACCAGCAATCCTCGCGCGTCACGCCGGATCTTTTGGAGAAAGATCCGCGCAACCGGCTTTATTCGCGCGCGTCGCGCCGCCGCCTGGATGCCGAGATGGTTCGCGATCAGGCGTTGGCCGTCAGCGGCCTGTTGAGCCATAAAATGGGCGGGCCGAGCGTCTATCCGCCGCAACCGGACGGCCTCTGGCGCGCGGCCTTCAACGGCGAGCGCACTTGGTCCACCAGCAAGGGGGAGGATCGTCACCGGCGCGGGCTGTACACATTCTGGCGGCGCACAGTGCCGTATCCCAGCATGGCCACGTTCGACGCGCCCAGCCGTGAGCAATGCACGGTGCGGCGTCTCCCGACCAACACGCCATTGCAGGCCTTCGTGACCATGAATGACCCGGTCTTTGTCGAGGCCGCGCAGGCGCTCGGGCGACGTCTTGCCACCGAGGGTGGAAAGACGGACGCGGACCGGGCGCGCTTCGGTTTGCGTCTTTGCACCGGCCGCGATCCATCCAAGGAACAGGTCAACACGCTCGCCAAACTTTACTCGACCGAGCTGGCCAAATATCAGGACCGAAAGGCCGAGGCGGAAAAACTGGCGACCGAGCCGGTGGGACCCTTGCCGGGCGGGCTAAACGCGCCCGAGGCGGCGGCTTGGACTGTCGTCGCGAATGTGTTGCTGAACCTCGATGGTGTGATGACTCGATAGCAGCCTGTTCAAAACCATGGGCGCCGCCGTTTCGCCCAAAACCAAAATTTCTTCCAGCGGCGGCATCCCTGGTTCGAAAAGCGGCATTTTCTGTTTGGACCAATCCCGCCGTCACGGAGTGATGACACGAAGGTAGCCACGGCTTTCAAGCGTGACCAACCGCGCTTGATGAAAATCTGTCCTACGCGATTTCCTCTCTTTTCCTCTTCTCCCTCGGTGGCTATGGCGATTCAATTAAAACTGTGGCCTTTTTTGGGTAGGGACCTCGCGCTGCGAGGTCCGCAATTGTATTGGAAAGGCGAGGTTGAACAGACAGCGCAACGCGCCGTTCCCA
>CAZMLP010000971.1:0-2490 GCA_964566745.1 uncultured Verrucomicrobiota bacterium
CGACCATAACCGTCAATTCGGCGTGAGCTATCTCCAGCGCCCCCAGACCAGCGGCCAGTTTGCCGGCGTCGGCGGCCTGAACAACGGCACCGGCTATCTGGATCCAAGAAACTTTATCAACACCGTCGCCGCCACCTCCAACTCGCCCGCCAGCACCAGTGGCGGCAACGTCACCACGCTGCCCAGCGGCCTGAGTTATTTCGGCACCTTCGGCAATAATTTTGACGTGGCGATGACCGCCATCCAGTCGGACTCGACGATTAATGTCATCTCGCAACCGCGCATCCAGACGTCGCACGCGGTGCCCGGCAGCTTTTTCGTCGGTAACACCGTCCCCTACATCACCGGCACCGGGTACGGGTACGGCATCGGCGGCAGCCAGGTCTCGCAATACACCCAGTTGCAGGTCGGTATCGAGCTGGACGTGACGCCGTTTATCACCCCCGACGGGCTGGTGGTCATGGAAATCCAGCAGAACATCGAGCAACTCGGGCCGGCGCAAAAGATCGACGGCAACGACGTGCCCACCACCACCAAACGCACCGCCAGCGCCACGATCTCGGTGCGCGACCAGGACACGATCCTGCTGGGCGGCTACATTAACAACGACAGCACCAAAACGACCTCCGGCGTGCCGTTCCTCAAGGACATTCCGCTGCTGGGCAACCTCTTCAAGAGCAACGGCAACACCAGGCACCGCACGGAACTGGTCGTCCTCCTGCGGCCGCGCGTCCTGCACAAGCCGGAGCAGGCGGCCATCTTCGCCCGCGAGGAAATCAACCGCCTGCCAGGCGTGCATCGCGCGCAAATCGAGAACGAGCGCGACGAGAAAGCCCGCGCCGACAAGCTGAACCGCTCCTTGCAAGAGGAGGAAAAGAAGCAGAAATCCTCTGAGAAGTAATCGGTGCGCGAAGGCGGCGGATTGCTCGCCTCGGCAATAAACCCCTCCCGCCGGCGGGGAGGGTTTTTTGTGGTGATTCCGCCAAAAGCTTTTCCAAAAACGGTTCTTTTTTACGCTCCGCGCGCTTTTTGTGGATGGATAACCTGGAGATCCACCGCTACGATGCGTGCCGGATGGAGCAATACCGGCCCAAAACGGATCAAAAAGGCGCTCAACCCGCGGCTACGACACCGGCGCGTCACCCGGTCGAAATAACCCGCCCGCGCCGTGACCCGGCTCGTCATCCGCATCGGATCGGGAAGTGGCCATCCAGGGACCCGTTGGGAGAGGCTTCGTTTCTTCGATTCTATCTTCAAGGCGATAAAACGAGATCTGTACAAGATTTACTTCGGGACTCTTTAATCCCCCCATTTTTGTTTCTTGCGAACAATCCCATCTCATTTTCCGACCACTTGGGCCTGCGTTTAAATGAAGCTGATTGCCAGAAATATTTGGCAGGCTCAATTGCCGATCTGAAAAGTTGGGTGGCTCAGCAGGCCCTTGGTGAATTTAAGGATATGTTGGTTTATACGGCCGGGGGAGCGGTAGTTGTGGCTCTCGGAGTGGCAACGGGAAAACCAATACTAATCGTTGCAGGAGTAGTCGGCGCTGCGTACGGAGATATTAGTTCTTTTTTTAGTGCCGGAACGGACATTAAGGAATTTCGCGACAAGGCAAAGCTGATCCAAAAGATGTACGAGAACTGTTTAAACGCGTGCGAGCGAGGCGACCAAAAGCCGAATTAAGATGAGCTTCACAAATTTACCCGTTAAATTGCACATTGCGTTTTGGTCGGGCTTTGCGATTGCGGTGGTATGGAATTTCACATTGCAAACCTCGCAACTCACCATTCCGTTTGTCTTCATTTGGAGCGCCATCGGGTTTCCGATTGTTTGCCTTGATGTCTATCTAAAAAGTGCATTTCGCGTGAAGTTCCCGTTGCCGTTGGTAGTCTCCTCCGTCGTTTTGTTCGTCTTATCGTTGAGTGCCGCCGCGATAATCACAATGTTGGTGTGGGGTGATCTCCTGTTGAACGGAATGTTGCACAAGCTGCATTGACCGCTGATCGACACGAGTTCGATAGGCGCATCGCTCGACGATGGGCGGCTCTCGTGTCTCAAAACAATGGGCGCGGGAAGGGGCGGCGACTCAAAAAGGCGGTGTTCGTTGAACGCGAAGCTCTTTCTCTCCGCGTCGTCTATAGAGTAAACAAGGTAAGCGCGCTGGCGCGCGCGAGTCGATCACTCGACCCGCTTTGGCCTGGGGCCGGGGCCGAGGACGGCGAGGAGATCGGCGTGGTAGAAGTTGCCCTTGCGGACGATGGCGCAAGCGAGCTTGAGCTTGGCGGGGTCGTCGGTGGACCACTGCAGCAGGGTGGTGACAAGCAGGAAGGGCAGTTTGGTCCGCCCCAGCTCGTCCTGGCAAAACTTCACGGCGCGGGTGAACTCGCAATCGACCTCGATGTCCTTCACGCGGGTGGGCCGCCGGGGAAATTTCCCGAACGCGGCCCACAGCCGCTGTCCCTTGAGCCATTCCGAGCGGTGCTGCTT
>CAZMLP010000972.1:0-2352 GCA_964566745.1 uncultured Verrucomicrobiota bacterium
CAGCGCGAGGGTTGCGTATTTTTTAAAAATTTCAGATGGCCGCATCAACTGAATTTCAACCCTCAATTCCGACCATGCGAAGCGGTATGCGTTGTTGATGCGTTTGATCGAAAGAACGAATTTGTCGCGTATTCTCGTTAAGGAATTGGGCGAAGGTGCTCCATCGCAATCCACGAATGTTAATAAATCTGCTGCAAATTTCTGTTTTCCATCATCACTGCCATTGCGCCAGATACATCCAACGGTGAAATGTTGGGCAGCAGTACCTTTTGCTGATACGAGGTCGGAGAACGAAGTTAATTCGTTTCCGTCCAAGGAAAATCGGCTATATGTCCAAAACTCTTGCGAATGAAGAATATTTAATATGGAGAGAATTGAACTTTTCCCGGTACTGTTTTCCCCCACAAGGAAATTGACGCTTTTGAGGGGTATTGTGGTTTCGTTGAACCCGCGAAGGTTATCTATGTAAATCGCTTCCAAGCGTTCAGAAGATTAATTAATGGTTTCTATTTTGTCAAGGCGACGCCCGCGTGCCGGCCGGCTAGATGCCAAAAATCATATTTTTTTCATCCCCACGCTGCTGGCGCGTTTGGCGATTTTGCGGCTGGTTTTGATCTTGGTGACGGTGCCGGTCGCAAGGTAAAGGCTCTTCACCTTGTTGAGAATCGCGTCGCGCCGGTCGTAGAGGCGCTTGAGCTTGCGCGGCTTCACGCGGGTCAGCGAGTAGGCCGCCAGCAAGGGCAGGGAGATGGTCGTGTCCGTGTAGCAGACAACGCTGTCGGGCAGCTTGTCGGGATCCACCTTGCCCCAGCTCACCGCCTCGGCGGGTGTGGCGCCGCTCAGGCCGCCGGTGTCCGGCCGCGCGTCGGTGCATTGGAGGAAGTAGTCGTGGCCCTTCTCCTGGATGCCCATGACCTCCTGAATCTGCGGCTCGGTCTGGAGCATGAAGTTCTTCGGGCTGCCCCCGCCGAGAATGAGCACGCTGCTGGTGCGCCCAGCCGACTTTGCGTCATAGACAATGGCGGCGGTCTGGTTCACGTCACGGTTCACGTCGAACATCAGCTTCGAGTCGCGCAACGCCATCGCGGCGACGTTCATGCCGATGCTCGAGTCGCCGGGGCTGCTGGTGAAGATCGGGATGCCGCACTCGTAGGCGGTGGCCAGCACGGAACTGTCCTTCAGGCCGAGCTTTTGGCCGCGCGCATGGACGTATTTGCCAAGCAGGTAATGGAACTCGTCCGTGCCCATCGGGCGCTGGAATTCGGGCCCTTGAATCACTTCGCGCACAAACTCGTCCGTGTCCAGCAGCACGTTGTAATCAAAAATCACGTCGTAGATGCGGATCACACCGTCGGCGTGGAGCTTCACGTCATCCATGAACGGGCTGCCCTGGTATAATTCCATGTTCAGTCCGTAGTGGAGATCGTGATAGAGATTCGCGCCGGTGGAGACGACCCAGTCCACGAAGCCCGCGCGCATCAACGGGATGAGGCAGGACTTGCCCAGGCCCGCCGGTGTGAGCGCGCCCGTGAGGCTCATGCCGATGCAGCCGTCCTTGGGCAGCATCTTTTCACAGAGCAGCTTTGCGGCCTCGCGCAGACGTCCGCCGTTGTAGGCGAGGAACACCTCGTCGATGAGATCGGCGGCGGAAATGTCCTTGCCCACGCCCAGCGGATTGAGGCGCGGGTAGGCGGCGAAACGTTTGGAACTCGTCTTCTTGCTCATGGGCGCGAGTGTTGCCAATTCATCCGTGAAGGCAAAGAAAAACGCGCGAAACTCACGTTCCGCGCGTCGCGTAAAATTATGCCGGGAGGCTTAGCCCTTCGCGGGCGCGTCGCCCTTCGGGGCGCCTTCCACTTTCGCGCCCATTTCCTTGTCGCGCTCTTCCATGGCGGCCTTGCGCGAGAGCTTCACGCGGCCCTTCTCGTCCACGCCAATGCACTTCACCCAGATTTCGTCGCCCATCTTGACGATGTCCTCGACCTGCTTGACGCGGAAGTTCGCCAGCTCGCTGATGTGGCAGAGGCCGTCCTTGCCGGGGAACACCTCGACGAAGCAGCCGAATTCCTTGATCGTTACGACACGGCCGCGATAGATCTTGCCGACCTCGATGTCGCCGACCATTTGCTCGACGGACTCGCGGGCAATCTTCATACCCTCGGCCGAGACCGAGTAAATCTTCACCGTTCCGTCGTCGTCGATGTTGATCTCGCAACCCGACTCCTCGACGATGCGCTTGATGTTCTTGCCGCCCGGCCCGATCAGCGCGCCGATCTTCTCCGGGTTGATCTTCAGGGTCAGGATGCGCGGGGCATACTTGCTGAGCTCGGCGCGCGGCGCGGCGAGCACCTC